>DUUE01000139.1 GCA_012841735.1 Bacillota bacterium
AATACGGCCTCTACACCGATCTCGCCAAAAAAGCAAGAAGTGAAGCCGGCGCCCTGGACAGCTACCGTCAATGGTAGAAATATATATTTTAGGAAGAAAAAATTCCCGCAACGATGAAGATTTAGTGTGCGCTGGAGGTGAAAGGATGAGAGTCGCTTTACTCGTCAATAAAGACAATGTGGAAAAATATACGTCACCCGGAGCCGTGCCGGCTGACTGGGAGTTGTTCCACCTGGGCAACGATTCACCTGATGTGGAAAAGCTGTTTGCCACAAACGCCGAAGCCGTACTTGTCGATCCGATCCTGCCCTTTACGGCGGAAATGATTGCAGGCTTGCCGGAACTTAAACTAATTCACTCCCAGGGAGTTGCTTACAACCTGATCGATTTGGCGGCCGCACAGAAAGCGGGGGTATATGTTTGCAACTGTGCCGGTGTCAATGCCCCGGCGGTTGCCGAGCAGGCAATACTGCTGATGCTTGCACTGCTGCGCCGTTTTTGTGCTTACGAAAAAATGGTCTACGCCGCCAGGCAGATTGAAGCAAAAAACGAGTGTTTTAAAAACGGCCTGACTGAACTTGCCGCCTGCCATGTGGGCATAATCGGCCTCGGCGCTACCGGCCGGGAACTGGCAAAAAGGCTGCAGGCATTTGGCTGCAAAGTAAGCTATTACTCCAGGCGGGAGGTCCCCGGTTGCGGCATGCCGAGAATACCGCTTGACGAAATCTATCGCCAGTGTGATATCATTTCTCTCCACGTCCCGGTCACTGCCGAAACAAAGGGTATGATTAACGAAGCTGTTTTTGATAAAATGAAACGCGGCGCGATTTTAATCAACACTGCCAGGGGCGAGCTTGTCGACCAGGAAGCGCTCTGCCGGGCGCTGGCGGACGGCAGGCTCGGAGGAGCGGGGCTTGATACCCTGGCACCGGAACCTGTGCAGCCTGACAATCCCGTTATCAATCTGCCGGAAGAAGTCAGGCATAAAGTGGCCCTTTCCCCGCATATCGCCGGCATCACTGCAGACAGCTTCCGCCGTTCATCTGCCATCATCTGGGAAAATATGAGAAAGGTCAGCGCAGGCCAGAGGCCGTCCAATATTGTCAACGGCCTGTAAAGAGAAACCCCGGGAGTCCGTGCTCCCGGGGTTTGCGGTCAGAAGGTGAAATTTCCCCGGGCAAATACCCGGACCTGCTTGCCGTCGGCGGTTGTACCCGTGATTTGCAGGTCCGCCGTGCCGATCATAAAATCTTCGTGAAGCAGGGAATCGTTGCACCCGTGTGCGATTAATTCTTCCCGGTTCATGCGGTCGCCGTTTTGCAGGCAGCCGGGATAGCCCCTGCCAATGGCAAAATGGCAGGACGCATTTTCATCAAAAAGCGTGTTGTAAAAGAGGATTTTGCTCTGCGAGATGGGCGAGTCGTAGGGAACAAGTGCAACTTCACCAAAGCGGCGGGAACCCTCATCCGTTTCAAGCAGGTGCTGCAAATGCGCCGCACCCACTTTGGCGCTAAAGTCCACAATGCGCCCTTCTTTTAAGGTCAGGGAAAACCCGTCAATGATATTGCCATTATAGACGAGGGGCCGGGAATTAAAGACAATTCCCGAAACACCGTTTTTGTGGGGGACTGTAAATATTTCTTCCGTCGGCATATTGGCAATAAACTCCACACCGTCCCGTGTTACATCGCTGCCTCCCTGCCAGAGATGGCCTTCCGGCAGTTCTACCACAAGATCTGTCCCCAGGCTGTTGGTAAAATGCAGGCTCCTGAAACGGTAGGCGTTTAAAAGTTCCACCCTGCGCGAAAGTTCCCTTTTATGCTCTTCCCACGCCGCCACGGGATTGTCCCGGTCGGCGCGGACACTGTGCAAAATTGCCTGCCACAGTTTTTCCACCGCTTTTTCGTCACCCGGGAAGACTTTGCGCGCCCAGCCCTCCGTGGGGGCGGAAATGACACACCAGGCATTCAGGTTGTTCATCGTCCGCTCACGGAATTCCCTCAGGTGTGTATTGGCTGTTTTTTGTGCCAGGGCAATACGCTGCGGGTCCGCATCCTGCAACAATTCGGGGTCGGCTGCCGAAATGCTCACAAAGCCCGCACCCGCCCTGGCGTAAGACAAATAGAAGTCCTTCCTCCACTCCGGGAATTCGGCAAAAACTTCTTCAGGTGCATGCAAATAGCGGATTTTATTAAACTGCTCGTCATTCCAGTTCATAACCACATCCCGGGCGCCTGCCAGGTAAGCTGCTTTGGCCACCTGCCGGGCAAATCCCGCACACTCCAGGGGCGAAGTGATCACCAGGGTCTGTCCTTTTTGCAGGTTGATGCCTGTTTTTACCACCAATTCGGCATACTTTACAATTGTCGTCTCAGACATTGCCGCAACACCTCGTTTCTTTATCTGTTTCTTTCCTGCAGCGTTACTCTTTTTCCTCTTCCGCACATTCTTTACACATTATACTCCGGCAAGTGGCGGCAGGGCAATGGCGACAAAAGCGCAGGCAGGTTTTGTCATTATCCACTTGTATAATTGCTCCGGTTTTTATATAGTTTTATATAAGTAAGTAATCAGACAGATTTGGAGGTATTGCTGTATGGGTAATCGCTTAAGCGGGAAAGTTGCACTTGTCACCGGCTCCGGGCAGGGTATCGGACGGGCTATCGCCATTGCCCTCGCTGAAGAAGGCGCCAGAGTCGTTACCAACAACCGCGCACCGGTAAAAAAGAACGTCGCCAATCAGCTGGATGAGGCAAAGCTGGCGCGCCTGACGCCTGAACAGCTGAAATGGTATCATGAAGAGATCGAAAAATATACCGGCGATGCCGAGACTACGGCACAAGTCATCAGGGCAGCCGGTTTCGAAGCGGCGGCCGTCTTCGGCGACATTACCGATTTCTATGCAGCCAGGGACATTGTGGACAAGGCGGCGGAAATTTACGGTTCGGTAGATATTGTGGTGAACGTTGCAGGTGCATTTGGTTTTGCACCGGTGGAAAAAATCACACCGGAACTGTGGGATAAAGTCACCGCCGTTAAACCCAAAGGACACTTTAATATTATCCGCCATGCCGTTCCTTATATGAGGAAAAACAAGTGGGGTCGCATCATCAACTGCGCATCACCAGCCTGGACGCGCGGCGGCGGACTCCGTCAGGCCGAGTACTGCGCCGCCAATGCAGGCACGGTGGGACTCACATGGGCGCTGGCGGAAGAACTGGCCGATGACGGAATCACAGTCAATGCTTTCTGCCCCGCTGCAAAAACAAGAGCATCCATTGATATGGAGCTGTTCGACAAGGTTGTGGCTGAAGATGAGCGGGCCACCAAGACCGGCGAACCGTTTGTTCCATACGACGAGACTCCTCCGCCCGAATTGTTTGCCGCCTTTATCGCCTATCTGGCTTCCGACGAGGCATCTCATGTCACCGGTTCCGTCTTTATGACCATGGGCAATTTCATTGGTCTCTATGCCTACCCCACCGTCACCAAGAGCATGGTCAGCGAGGACGGTCCCTGGACAATGGAAAAAATTCTGCAAGTGGCACCAAAGACATTATTCAAGGATTATAAGAACATTAACCAGATCTAGCCGGGAAACATTAAAACATAATCACAGGGGCGGCAGCGAAACTTACTTCGCTGCCGCCCCCTGTGCCTGCCGCCGGTTACTAAGACACAGTTTCAATTCTGTGTCTTTTCTTTCTTAAATAAATCAATACTCCCGGCAGGTGATTGATCAAAGCATGCTTCAGGCGGGTAACAATGCCTTCTTTCAGGCTGCCGAGAAAAACCAATGTCCTTCTTGGCGTTAACGGCCCGGTAAAGATGTAATCCAAAACCCGGGCAAAGATTTTCCTGAACTTCGTTTCTTTCACAAAACACCACCTGTACAACCGGGCAAACAAGACGAAATAACTGACGGCAAACAAAACGTGATGATCCGGGAAGTGCGGCTGCCTGATATACACTCTTGTTTTGGGAGTTATTTCCCGCAAAAAACCTGCCTCCACCGCTATCTCCCTTAATTTTGTGCCGGGATAGGGATAAAAAATATTGGGTATCATCTTGTCCCCTTTTAACCTGGCATTTAGTTTTACCGTTTCCAGGGCTTTATGTAAATCTTCATAAGGCAATCCCAAAATATTATAGGTTAATACTGTTATTTTATATTTTTGGAACCACTGGGAGCATTTTATCATCTGCTCCTCGGAAGTGAAGCGGTGCAGATATTTTTCCCTGATTTCCCGGTTTCCCGACTCCAGGCCGATGTCAATAGTGTAGCAGCCGGCTTCCTTCATCCGGCGCACCGTGTCTTCGGTAACAATATCAAAGCGGAGATTACAGGTAAAAGGTAATTTTATTTCCTTTGTATACAAAGTAATAAACTCGTCAAACCAGTCGGGAAACATGTTGAAAATTGCATCCCTGAAACTGATAAACCTGATCGTGGGGTATTCCGTGAGAACCTGCCTGATTAATTGAATTGATTTTTCCGGGCTTCTGAAGCGCGCGTATTTCGCTTTATTGGGGTATATATTCCTGAATTGGGAGTTGCCGCAGTAAGTACAGGCATAGATGCACCCCCTGCTTAACATGATCAGGGCGGTATCCGTTTTGGTCGATGACAAATTTTTATAATCAAAGAGATTAATATCAGGCAGGGGCAGTTCGTCCAGATCCTCAATTAACGGCCTGACGGGATTCTTAACAATCTCCCTTCCTTTTTTGAAATAAAAACTTTTTGTCCGGTAATAGTTTTCCCCCGCGGCCATTTTCTCCAACAACTCTAGGGTGGGATATTCCCCTTCGCCTACACAGACGGCATCCAATCCTGCAACTGTCAGAAAGTCGTCGGGGGCCAATATGGCATGATACCCGCCGGCAAAAAGAAAAGCGTTTTTCTTGACTTCCCTGGTCCATGCGACCAGTTTTTTGACATAATGAAAAAGAGTGGTCCGGCAGCTGAAACCGATTAAATCAAAATCGCCCAGGCGTTCCAATTCCGCTTTATACTCCTGTTCATCCAATTCCCTGTCAAGATGTAACAAAGAAACTTTGTGCCCGCCCGCCTTGACAACTGCTGCAATGGAAGCCAGGCCCTCGCTATAATAACCGCCGCTGCTTATTTTGGCGGCGGGCCCTGTGATGAAATCAGGATATACCAGCAGCAAATGCAACTTTGCCTTACACATTTTGTAATCCTCAACTTAAATTGTTATAGTTTTACATTTTTACTATAACACCTTTGGCTGTGCTTGTATATGCCATTCCTCAGAAATGTGACAAAATTCAGAAAACACTTCTGCAAAATATACAAAGACTTGGAAAACAAGCAGGTTACAATTGGCGACCGGTACGGGAAAGAAAAATACGGCTCACCTGACGCATGTTCACCGGAATACTCTGCCTGCGCAGGTAATAAAACTTCCGCTTGATTTTTGAACCTTCTAATCGGCATCTGAATATGATGTGATGACAGTAAAAAGATACCGGAGTGTCTTTTTGCCGGGTAATATTTCAAAAGAAAGGTAGTTGTTATATGACTGATGAAGTTTTGAAAGAACAAAATGTGCAGTATGAAGCAGATGAGGAAACAGTGGAGGGCGCCGGCCTGGAACCC
>DUUE01000429.1 GCA_012841735.1 Bacillota bacterium
AAATTACCCTTTTAGTGTCCAAAGCTAAAGGGGGAATAGAAAGGATGCTGACAATGGAGCAAATTTATCTTATCAAATATCTTCGGAATCATAAAGGGAAATCGCTGCGTAAAATTGCAAAAGAAACTGGTCATGATTTTGAAACTGTTAAAAAGTATGTTGAAAAAAATGATTTTAACCTTTACCCCAGGCCCAAGCAAAAAAGAAATGGCAAGCAAACGCCGAGCTTGCAAACGCACTGCATATTACCGAAAGTACAGTCAAGTTCCATGCCGGTAACATTTTTAAAAAGACCGGCCTTGGCAGCCGTCTGGAGCTGATCGCCGGTTACAAGCTGAGCGTTCTAAAATGATAACTACTGCTGCTATGGATTTCCAAAAATACTTTGAAAGGTTTAACGGTGATCCGGAGTCGGGAACCCGCTGGAATTCAGAGGTGTAGTGTTTCCACTTATTCCCCGTGCGATCTAAACCGTACGGGGTATTTTGCGCGCTTTTTCCGCCGGAGAAGGTTGACGTTTTACCTGCTTTTTGTATAAATTACATGTAGAAAAAGTGGGACGGAGAGGCCCTGCAGTTGGGTATGATATATTTATCCCGGAAAGTGAGATAGAAAGGAAAATGTATGCTACCTTACACGCAAAGAAAAGACGAGATACTTGCTGTTCTCGGTACGGGCAGTGACGGACTGACACCGGGGCAGGTAAGGGAACGCCTGCAGCAGTATGGAAAGAATGCACTGCGGGAAAAAGAAAAAAAGACGCTGCCGGAGCGGGTCTGGGAGCAGATTAAAGACCCCATGGTGCTGATTCTGATTGCGGCGGCACTGGTGGCAGGGTTGCTCGGCGAAATGACGGATGCGGCCATTATCCTGGCGGTGGTGGTTCTCAATACTGTTATCGGCCTGGTGCAGGAAAGCAAAGCGGAACAGGCCATTGAGGCGTTAAAGAAAGTCAGTGCGGCACAGGCCAAAGTGACGAGAAGTGGTCAGGTGATGTCGGTGCCGGCAGAAGAGCTGGTGCCGGGGGATATTGTGCTGCTGGAAGCGGGGGACATGGTGCCGGCAGATCTACGCCTGCTGGAGAGTTCTTCCCTGCGGATTGAGGAAGCTTCCCTCACCGGGGAATCCGTACCGTCAGAAAAAGACGCAGAAGTGCTCTATACCAAAGAGCGCCCCATCGGCGACCGCGCCAACATGGCTTACAGCGGCAGTTCCATTGTTTACGGCCGCGGCCGCGGCGTGGTTACCGCCACCGGGATGAATACGGAAATCGGGCGGATTGCAGAACTGATCAATACGGCGGAAGAAGACAAAACGCCGCTGCAGCGTAAACTGGCGGAAATCGGCAGTGTGCTGACGCGCCTGGTGCTTGTTATCAGTGCTCTCATTTTTGCCACGGGATTGCTTAAGGCGGAAAGAGTAACTTTTGCTGTGGCCCTGCAGGCATTTCTGGTGGCGGTCAGTATTGCCGTGGCCGCCATCCCGGAAGGACTGCCGGCCGTGGTTACGGTGGTCATGGCGCTGGGTGTCACCAGAATGGCCAAAAGAAAGGCAATTATCCGCAAGCTGCCTGCGGTGGAGACGCTGGGCAGTGCGCAAATTATCTGCTCGGATAAAACGGGGACACTGACACAGAACAAGATGGAAGTCAGGCAGGTGTGGTTTGCCGGGAAAAGCTACGAAGCGCCAGCATACCTGGAAGAAGTGGAAGACAGGATACTGGCCGATATCCTGCTCTTCTGCAATGACGCAGAAGTCAATACGGAGGGGGATGTGGGCGACCCGACGGAAATTGCCCTGAAACGTTTCGCGCTGCTGCAGGAGGGAGCACAGGAAAGGCTTGCGGTATACAGGCGGGTGGATGAACTGCCCTTTGATTCGGACCGCAAAATGATGACCACAGTCAATGAAGGTCACGGCCGGCGTCTTGTTTTTACCAAGGGTGCCCCGGATGTATTAATTAATGCCTGCACCCATATTTATACCGCGGACGGCGTCAGGGAACTGACTGACGCGGATCGGGAAATGATTAGCCGGGCCAACCAGTCCATGGCGGACCGGGCACTGCGTATCATCGGTGCAGCTTACAAACCTTACAGCGAAGGGGAGGAGCTGGAGTCGGGCCTGATTTTTGCCGGGCTGGCAGGAATGATGGACCCGCCGCGGCCGGAAGTGTATGATGCGGTTGAACGCTGCAAGCAGGCCGGTATTGTGCCCATCATGATCACAGGCGACCACAAGGCGACGGCCGTTGCCGTTGCTTTGGATCTGGGCATTATTGCCAGTGCGGAAGAAGCCATCACCGGCCGGGAGCTGGACAGTTTTGACGAAGACCAATTTGCTGCCGTACTTGACCGTTATAAAGTGTATGCACGGGTAAGCCCGGAGCATAAAGTGCGGATCGTTAAAGCCTGGAAACGTCGCGGCAAAGTGGTGGCCATGACGGGAGACGGGGTGAATGATGCGCCGTCGCTGAAAATTGCCGATATCGGCATCAGTATGGGCATTACAGGTACCGATGTTTCCAAAGATGTGTCTGATATGCTGCTGGCGGATGACAATTTTGCCACCATTGTCAACGCCGTGGAAGAAGGGCGCAAGATTTACACCAACCTGCGCAAAGCGGTCCAGTTTCTGCTTTCCACCAATATCAGCGAAGTTTTTTCCCTTTTTATAGCCACACTTTTACTCCCTGCCGGGACACATTTCCTGCGCCCGGTACACATTCTCTGGATCAACCTGGTCACAGACAGCCTGCCGGCCATCGGCCTCGGGACAGACAAGGCGGAAGGCAACCTGATGCAGCAGCCGCCGCGGGATACGCAGAAAAGCTTTTTTGCCGACGGACTGGGCTTCAGCATTCTTTACCAGGGTGTGCTGATTGCCCTTTTCACCCTTGCCTCTTACCGTTTCGGCTACCGCTCTTCCCCTGCCGTGGCGACGACCATGGCCTTTGTCACGCTCTCCACGGCCCAGTTTGTCCATTCCGTAAACATTAAGCGCGGCCGGGAAACATTTTTCTCCCGCCAATCACTGGATAACCCGGTGATTCTCTACGGCAACCTGGCGCTTTTCGGGCTTTCCGTCCTTATTGTCAATGTGGAGGCGCCGGCCGCCGTCTTCCGCGTAATACCGCTTTCCGGGGGGCAGTGGCTTGTCGCACTGCTTTTGGCCTTTGCCATCACGCCGGTGGTTGAGGTGGTAAAGCTGGTGCAACGCAGAACGGCAGCCGGCAAGCAGTAAAATTTGCCATAAGTGCCTGCATCTTTTC
>DUUE01000023.1 GCA_012841735.1 Bacillota bacterium
CGGTGTTTGCCGGCTGCAGCCGCAATGAGGGTGGAGAAAACAACAACAATAACGGCAACGTCAACAACAGCGGCGGGGAAAACAACAACACGGGCAATGAGGTTGACCAGGCGGCAACCTACCCGCTTACGCTTACGGACGACATGGGGCGGACTGTGACCGTGGCGAAAAAACCTGAACGGATTGTTTCCATCATGCCCAGCCTGACGGAAATTACCTTTGCCGTGGGTGCGGGCGACAGGCTGGTGGGCGTCACTGATTTCTGCAATTATCCGGAGGAAGTCCTGGAAATTGAAAAAATCGGGAATTTGTATAACCTGAACATAGAACTCATCCTGGCGCTGGAGCCGGATCTGGTGCTGGCGGGGCGCAGCGAAACGCTCCAGCAATCGCTCTCTTTTCTTGATGACAACAATATTCCTTATGTGGTGGTGGACCCGCAGACACTGGATGATATTGAGAAGTCCATTATCACTGTAGCCACACTTTTGGACTGCAAGGCGGAAGGCGAAGCCCTGGCGGCCAAACTTTCGGCGGACAGGGCGGAGCTGGAAGCAAAGGCGGCGGCCATCCCGGAAGCGGAGAAACCAAGGGTTTTTATTCTGCTTGACACCGACGCCCTTTACACCGTGGGCGAAGGCGAATATATGTCGGAAATGATTACGGCGGCGGGCGGCATCAATGCAGTGGCGGGCGAGGGCAGCGGCTACTTCCGGCTGTCCGAGGAAGCCCTGCTGGCCATTGATCCGGACGTTTTTATCTGCACCTGGCCCATGCGGGACCAGGTAATGGCAAAGGCTGCCTGGCAGGACCTTTCCGCCGTGAAAAACGGCCGGGTGTACGATGTGGCCACAGACCCGGTCTCCAGGCCCGGTCCGCGTTTTGTGCAGGGTTTGGCAGAACTTTATGACATTTTCTCCGGCAATGAAAACTAAGCGGTATTTTTTCACCATGCTGGCACTGCTGGCAGTTCTGGCAGCCACTGCAGTTGTGGCCACCGCCATCGGGGCGGTGGCCATCCCCCCCGGGGAGACACTGCGCATTATTGTGGCCCGGCTGACGGGACAGCTGGAACTGGAGGGCATTCCCGCCAATACCGTCTCCATTATCTGGCAACTGCGCCTGCCCCGGGTGCTTTTGGGCGCTCTGGTGGGAGCCGCGCTGGCACTGTCGGGCGTCAGTTTCCAGGGACTGCTGCGCAATCCCCTGGCCGATCCCTTCACTATCGGCGTTTCCAGCGGAGCCGCCACCGGGGCGACCCTGGCCATTTTCCTGCGGCAGTTTTTTGGGCTGTCTTTTCCCCAGATGGTGCCGCTTTTCGCCTTTGCCGGCGCCCTGGTGGCCCTGTTTTTTGTCTATAATCTGGCCAGGATCGGCGGGCAGGTGCCTGTGGTGACACTGCTTCTGGCCGGCGTTGTTGTGTCCAGTTTTCTGTCCGCCATTATCTCCCTCCTGATGGTATTTGCCGGTGAAAATATGCAGGGGATCTTTTTCTGGCTTTCCGGCGGGCTGCTGCTGCGTTCCTGGCCGGAAATCTGGTTTGTGCTGCCTTACCTGACAGCCGGCTTTCTGGTCCTTATTGCTTTTGCCCGTGACCTTAATGTGCTGCTGATGGGAGAAGAAGCGGCCATGAGTCTCGGCGTCAATGTGGAAAAAACAAAAAAAATCCTGCTGCTCACAGCTTCCCTGGTGACGGCGGCGGCCGTGTCTGTCAGCGGGATGATCGGCTTTGTGGGGCTGGTGATTCCCCACGCGGTCAGACTGGTGACCGGCCCGGACCACCGGATCCTGCTGCCGGCGTCCGCCCTGGTAGGGGCCACTTTTCTGGTGTGGGCCGATGTGGTGGCGCGGACAGTCCTGGCACCGCAGGAAATCCCGGTTGGCATTATTACCGCTTTTGTCGGTGCGCCTTTCTTTATCTACCTCTTGCGGAAAAAGAAAAGAGAAATAAGGCTGTGAAGATGATGGACCTTACAATACAGGACGTAAAA
The DNA here is from genome assembly GCA_012841735.1 of Bacillota bacterium. Classification (GTDB taxonomy): domain Bacteria; phylum Bacillota; class Dethiobacteria; order Dethiobacterales; family Dethiobacteraceae; genus DUUE01. Next base: position 1,992 of record DUUE01000023.1, read on the forward strand.
TTTGCCTACGGGGAACATGCGGTGCTTGACGGGACTACGTTTTATGTTCCGCAGGGCAGTTTTCTCGGTATTATCGGGCCCAATGGCGGCGGCAAAACGACCCTGCTGAAACTGCTTTCCCGGCTGCTTCAGCCGCAGGGCGGCTGTATTTTGCTGGGCAAAG
>DUUE01000444.1 GCA_012841735.1 Bacillota bacterium
CCCGCGCCAGGTAATACAGGCCGCCAAAAACCACAAGCAGCAGGGCCGCCAGGATGCAAACCGCCCCAAGCCACCGGCCCAGCAGGGTCTTCCGCCTGCGTTCCGCCACAATCTCCGCAGGCAACAGGTTGATTCTGATCATGGCTACACCTCTAGCCCGCGCAGCGCCAGCCCCAGGCTGACAGCAAATTCCGGTTGCGACAGGTCGGCACTCATTTTCCTCCGTACACTGACGGCAGCCTGCGGTACGGCCACTTCCACCGGCAGCTGCAGTTCCTCCTGCAACAATGCCGCAAACCCGGCTACATCCGCCCCCGAACCGCTGAGCACAACCCTGTCCACTTCATGCAAATGCTCCTGGCGGATATAAAAGCTGACGGAGGTCCGGATTTCCCTGGCAACCATACTGCTCCACTGCCGCACATGCCCGTCCTCTGCCATGCCGCTTTCGGCCGCCGCCGCCACCAACCCGCTATACTCCCCGTCCCCGGCCGCCTGCACCCCCAGGCCGCTCAGGTATTGCTGCAGCGATACAGGCAGCACGCGGGCAAAACGCGGCATGCCGTCCACGGCCAGGACAATACTGCTCATACCCATGGCCAAGTCCACCATGGCAATGGTTCCCTGCCGCTTTTCCGGCGGCAAAACCCGCAGCAGGGCCAGCGGGGACGCATCCACCACCACAGGCGTCAGCCTGCTGTATTGCAGGGCCTGCAGGCTGGTCTCCAACTGCTGCTTCCTGGCGGCCACCAGCAATACTTCAGTCATCGGTTCGTCGTCAACATATGTTTCTCCCACCACGGCAAAATCCAGCACCATCTGTGAGACGGGAATGGGCAGATACTCACCGGCCTGCAAACGTAGCGCCTGCCTCAGCTTTTCTTGTGGCAGCCTGGGAAAAGTAATCATCCGCATCAACACGCTCTGGTTGAAAACTCCCAGCACAACCCGGCGGCTGCCAAGCCTTGCTTTCTGCCACAGCTTTTCCAGTGCTTTGCCCACTGTGTCTACATCACGGACCACCCCGTCTGAGACGGCATCTTCCGGCACCCGCAGCTGCCCGGCCGCCACCACATGCGGTTTCCTGCCGTTGCCCCTGATTTCCACCGCCCGGAGCATGCCCGTGTCCAGTTCCAGGCCTACGACCCCGTTACGCCCCCATAAGCCCATAAACCAACCCCCAATCAGACCTTCATCATTTTCGCCATCTTCTGCAAACTCTTGTGCAGAATCCTGGAAACGCTGCGCTGGCTGATCCCCAGCATTTTGCCCGCCTGCGACTGTGTCAGGTCCTTGTAATACAATAAATAAACCACTTTTTTCTGCATTTTGCTTAACCGGCTCAATGCTTCTTCCAGCCAGATTCTGTCTTCAATTGGCAGCCGGAAAGATTCATACCGCAGCGACTGAATCTGCTTCAGATCAACTTCCTCCAAAGATACCAACCCGGCCCGCATGGCCTCAATAATGCCTTCCTCTTTAATATTCAAACTCTCGGCAATTTCCGCCAGCTCCGGCGGCTTACCCTTTTCCTTCAGCACCTCTTCCACGTAAGCGTCAATTTTATGCTGCAGGTCTTTAATCGCCCCCGGCCGGTAATAAGAAGCCTCATTGCGGATATGGTGCCTGATCTCCCCCATAATACAATGCGCCGCATAGGTGGCAAAGGCAACGCCCCGGCCGGCATCAAACCTGCGCACAGCCTTCATCAGCCCTTCCCTGCCCGCCTGCAGCACATCTTCCGCCGTCCCCCCGGTATAAAGGCGCGCAAAATACCGCACCAGCCGTTCGGCGGCGGCAATCAGTCCTGCCAGGTCGTGATCGCTGCCACTGCGGCTGTAGCGGGCATAGAGGCTGTCCAGGTTGTCCTTCCGCTGTGCCATCCCCATCCGTCCTTTACTGCTGAATGTTGGCAATAACCGAAAACATGGGCAAATAGAGGGCA
>DUUE01000449.1 GCA_012841735.1 Bacillota bacterium
ACGTGGAAACGGCCGCCGCTTCCGCCCATGTGGAGCTGACTTATCTGGTAGTGCCCGGGCTCAATGACAGTGAGGAAGAAGTGGCCCGGTTTGCCGGCTGGGTGGCGACGTTAAATCCTGCCATTCCTGTTCACCTGACACGCTATTTTCCGCAACGTCATTTTACCCTGCCGCCCACACCCGTGGCGGTGATGGAAAAACTGCAGCTTGTTGCCCGGCAAAAACTGGATTATGTTTACCTGGGCAATGTGCCCGGCCATACAGGTGCCGACACCCTTTGTCCCGGCTGTGGCAGTCTGCTTATTGAGCGGCGGGGCTATACTGTCAAAATCAAAAGCGGAGTGAGCCGTGGCACCTGTCCGTACTGCGGCCGTCCGGCCGCTATAATTGGTGTGTAAAAGAAACATTAATCGCTTCCCTGCCGGCATACTATTATTCAGAGGGCTTTTCACGGGGGATTATTTTTGCTTTTTGCCTTCCGGGGGTGCAGGGATTATGTTGTAATTTGGCGAAAGATAATTTGTGTTTGGCAATCAGTGCGATAGCCGCCGGCAATAATTAAACAGACAACGGAGGTGGGCTGTTTGGCAGGCATTATTGATACAATAATTGCAGCGTTAAACTGGCGTAACGCTTTGGATATTGCCATTGTCACCTTCGTTTTTTATAAAGCAATCATGCTGATCCGGGGGACACGGGCGGAACAGCTGGTCAAAGGCCTGGCTGTCCTGCTGATTGCCACTGTTGTCAGTCGCCAGCTCCAGTTGTTTGCACTTTACTGGATCCTGGACAGATTTATGACACTGGGTATAGTTGCCATCCCCATTGTCTTCCAGCCGGAACTGCGGCGTGCACTGGAAACACTGGGCCGCGGCAAGCTTTTTGCCCGCAGCAGCCAGCCCTTCAGTGACATTGATTTTGACCGGATGCTGGATGAGTTGATCAAGGCTGTCCAGGTGCTGGTAAAAAAGCGCATTGGTGCCCTGATTGTGCTTGAACGTGACACAGGTCTCAATGAATTTATTGAGACCGGTATCAGCATTGACGGCCAGGTGTCAGCCGAATTGCTGATTAATATATTCTTCCCGCGCAGCCCGCTGCATGACGGCGCCGCCATTGTCCGCGGCAACCGGGTGGCGGCGGCAGGCTGCTTTTTACCGTTAACGGAAAACCCCAACCTCAGCAAGGAACTGGGTACACGGCATCGTGCGGCCCTGGGTATTTCCGAACAGTCAGATGCTGTCTGTATTGTTGTTTCCGAGGAAACAGGCAGCGTTTCCCTGGCACATAACGGCAAGTTAACCCGTTTCCTGGATGAAAAAACCTTGCGGCAGATGATTACCAAGTTGTGCAAGCCTCAGCCAAACATGCTGAATATCTGGCAGTGGAGGTTGAACATGAAATGATGGAGCGGCTGTTGCGCAATAATACTGTAGTCAGGCTGACGGCTTTTTTCCTCGCTTTTATTTTCTGGGCCTATGTGACAGGAGATTCCCGCGAGACACAAACACAAAATATAACCCGGCGCTATCCCAATGTGCCCCTGGAGTGGGTCAACCTGCAGAGTGAAGTGGAGTTGACACAGATCCCGGAGGAAATTGAAGTTATCCTGGAGGGGCGCTCATCTGTCCTGAACAATATTACCCCGCAGACTTTGAGCGTATTTGTGGATTTGCGCAACCTGGGAGCCGGCCAGCACCGCCTGACACCTGTGGCCGATCTGCCCGGCGGCGTGCGGGTTGTTTCTTTCAGCCCGGAGCAGGTGGTGGTTGTCCTGGAGGAAATACAATCGCCGCAAATGTTTGTCGAAGTCGACCTTTTGGGCTCGCCGGCACCCGACTACCTGATCGGGGAAATTAACATCAGCCCGCAAAAAGTTTTTGTGCGCGGCGCCCGTTCCCGGCTGGAGAAAGTGGACCGTGTCCGTGCCATAGTCAATGTGGACGGTGCAGACAATAACCTGACACAGTATGTGGAGGTACAGGCTGTAGATTTTTCCGGGCAGGCGGTGGAAGGAGTCAGTGTTTACCCCGCCCAGGTGGAAGTAACGGTACCGGTGGCCCTGCCGCGGAAAAAAGTTCCTGTCCGCCTGCAGGTCAGCGGTGAACTGCAGGAAGGATATACTGTGCAGCAGATCACTTTGAACCCCGCGGAAGTTACACTGGAAGGCCCGCAGACTGTGCTGGACGATATCAGTGAGATTCTGACCGAACCGGTTAATATTGCAGAAGCGGAAAGTTCCATCAGCACCCCGGCTGCCCTGCAAGTGCCCCAGGGCTGCAAACTTTTGCTTGTGGGACCGGTACAGGTGGAAATAATAATTGTTGAGGAGTAATATTCCGACAGATTTGCCCCCTGTCTGTTCAATCTGTTGAAACTGAAATGCGGGAGGAAACAAGATGGGAAAATTGTTCGGAACCGACGGCATCCGGGGCGTGGCCAACAGGGAATTGACGCCGGAGCTGGCTTTTAAAATAGGCCGCATCGGCGCTTTTGTCTTACAGAAGGAAAACAGGGGCAGGAAAGCTTTCCTGGTAGCACGTGATACCAGGAAATCCGGAACCATGCTGGAGTCCGCCCTGGTGGCCGGCCTGAATTCCGCCGGTGTTGACGTTTATCTGGCGGGGGTGATATCCACGCCGGCAACTGCTTACCTGACAAAACAGCTTGCCGGGTGCGGCGGCGTGGTTATTTCCGCTTCCCATAACCCTTATTACGACAACGGCATTAAATTTTTCAGCCCCGACGGCTTCAAGCTGCCCGATGCCGTTGAAGCCGAAATGGAGGAACTGTTTTTCCAGGCTGACGACAGCCTGCCCCGGCCGGAAGGGGAGGCCGTAGGCTGTGTTCTGCCCGACCCGGGAGCGGCGGAGCGGTATCTTTCCTATCTGCTTTCCACTGTGCCATGCCGCCTGGAAGGCTGTCGCATTGTCCTGGATTGTGCCAACGGGGCTGTCTCCCAACTGGCTCCGCAGGCTTTCCGTGCCCTGGGAGCGGAGGTTATTGCCTTCAATAACCGGCCGGACGGGATTAACATTAATGCCTGCTGTGGCTCCACCCATCCGGAAGCCATTGTGAATTATGTGAAACAGGAGGGTGCGGATTTCGGCTTTACTTTTGACGGTGACGCGGACCGCGTCCTGGCTGTGGACGCAGGCGGTCAGCTGGTGGACGGCGATGCCATCATGATGATTCTGGCCAGACACCTGCTGTCGCGTGATGCCCTGCCGCACCGGACAGTTGTCGCCACTGTCATGAGCAACCTGGGTTTGGAAAAGGCGGCGGAAACTTATGGCTTCCGCCTGCTGCGGACCAAGGTGGGGGACCGCTATGTGCTGGAGGAGATGCTGGCCGGCGGTTATACTTTGGGCGGCGAGCAGTCAGGCCATATCATCCTCCTGGATTATAATACTACGGGCGACGGCCTGCTGACGGCACTGCAGGTGGCCGCCATTGCCGTTGCCGGCGGGAAAAACCTGAAAGAACTGGCGTCCGGCTTTACCCGCTATCCCCAGGTGCTGGTGAACTGCAGGGTGAAAGAACGTGAGGGTTGGGAAAGCAACCCCCGCATCCGGGCGGCAATTGCGGAGACAGAAGAAACTGTCCGTGGCAGCGGCCGGCTGCTGATCCGCCCGTCCGGCACCGAACCGCTGATCCGGGTGATGCTGGAGGGGCAGGACGAGGAAAAACTGCGGAACATGGCCGCAAGGCTGGCGGAAATAATCGCGGCTGAACTTAACCGGTAAAGCAGGGGAAAAGGACGCCCGCCCCGCAGGATAGCCGGCAACCTGACGGCAAATCCGGCGGAAGGAAGCAAAAACAGGGACGCGCT
>DUUE01000275.1 GCA_012841735.1 Bacillota bacterium
GATTTCCAATTTGTCACCCTGCCCGATTTTGTCATAATCGGCTTCACTGGCAAAGGTGAGCGGCAGTATGCCGAAGTTCACCAGGTTGGCATGATGAATGCGGGCAAAGGACTTGGCAATCACCGCTTTTACCCCCAGGTACATGGGAGCAAGTGCGGCATGTTCCCGGCTGGAACCCTGGCCGTAATTGTGGCCGCCCACCACCACACCGCTGCCGGCGGCTTTGGCACGCTCGGCAAAGGTGGGGTCTATCTGGGAAAAAACATAGGCGCTGATGGCCGGAATGTTGGAGCGCAGGGGCAGAATTTTGGCCCTGGCAGGCATAATATGGTCTGTGGTAATATTGTCTTCCACCTTTAAAAGAACACTTGCCTGCAGGGTGTCCGGCAGTTCTTTATTAACCGGCAGCGGCTGAATATTGGGCCCGCGCACCACTTCTACCGTTTCCGGATCCGCGGCGGGAGGAATAATCATACTGTCATCCACCAGGTATTTTTCCGGCAGTTCCACACGGGCAGTCAGCCCCAGGTCGCCGGCATCGGTGAGGACGCCTGCAATGGCCGTGGCTGCCGCCGTTTCGGGGCCCGTCAGGTAGACATGAGCACTGGCAGTGCCGGAACGGCCGTAAAAATTGCGGTTAAAAGTACGGACGGAAACGGCATTGGTGGCGGGAGCCTGCCCCATGCCGATGCAGGGCCCGCAGGTTGTTTCCAGGATCCTGGCTCCGGCGGCAATCAGGTCGGCCAGTACCCCGTTGCGTGCCAGCATTTCAAATACCTGCCGTGAACCGGGCGCAATGGCCAGGCTGACATCGGGATGCACTTTTTTGCCGCGCAGGATATTGGCAACCTGTACCAAATCGGTATAAGAAGAATTGGTGCAACTGCCGATGATGACCTGGTTGACCTTCAGGCCGGCCACTTCCCGCACCGGCCTGACTGCATCCGGGCTGTGCGGGCAGGCCACCAGAGGCTCCAGTGCCGACAGGTCAATCACAAGCGTTTCGTCATACTCGGCATCGGCATCGGGCGAAAGTTCCACCCACTGCTCTTCCCGCTGCTGGGCGGCCAGGAAAGCGCGTGTCACTTCATCGCTGGGGAAAATGGATGTGGTGGCTCCCAGTTCCGCGCCCATGTTGGTGATGGTGGCACGCTCCGGCACAGAGAGGCTTTTGACACCCGGGCCGGTATACTCAATCACTTTGCCCACACCGCCCTTGACCGTCAGGCGGCGCAGCACTTCAAGGATCACATCCTTGGCGGAAACATGGGGTGCAAGCTCACCCAAAAGTTCCACTTTGACCACTTGCGGCATCGTCAGGTAGAAAGGACCGCCCCCCATGGCCACAGCCACATCCAGGCCGCCGGCGCCGATGGCCAGCATGCCGATACCGCCGCCGGTGGGTGTATGGCTGTCCGAACCGAGCAGTGTTTTCCCCGGTACGCCGAAACGCTCCAGGTGTACCTGGTGGCAAATGCCATTGCCGGGCCGGGAAAAATAAATACCGTATTTGGCTGCCACAGTCTGCAGGAAACGGTGGTCATCCGCATTTTCAAAGCCGGTCTGCAGCGTATTATGATCAACATAAGATACGGACAGCTCCGTTTTCACACGGGGCACGCCCATGGCCTCAAACTGCAGGTAGGCCATGGTGCCGGTCGCATCTTGTGTCAGTGTCTGGTCAATCCGGATGGCAATTTCCGCTCCGGTTTTCATTTCCCCCGCAACCAGGTGGGCGGCTATGATTTTACGGGTTAAGTTTTGTCCCATGCTTTCTCCTCCTCTTTTATCTTCACTTGAATGTATCACAAAAATGCTTTTACTGTCAACGCGACCACCTTTCCCGTTTGCCGGTCACGGTAAGGCAGGATAATCGGGCCTCCGGGAAGAAAAAACACTGCAGGAAAGGATGTGATGCTGATGCCGGCCAACCTGACTCCACAGTATTATGCGGCCGAAGCTCGGTATAAAAAAGCCGGAACGCCGGAAGAAAAACTGGAAGCGCTGCAGGAAATGCTGGCCACCATTCCCAAGCATAAGGGAACGGAAAAGCTGCAGGCAGACATCAAAAAACGCCTTTCCCAGCTGCGGGAGGAAAGCCAGCAGAGAAAAAAGCAAAAGGGCGGCTATAACCCCTTTCATGTGGAAAAACAGGGTGCCGGCCAGGTTGTGCTGACAGGCTTCCCCAATACGGGCAAATCCGCCCTGGTGGCAACCCTGACCCGGGCCAAGGTTAAAGTGGCGGACTTCCCCTTTACCACCACTGTTCCGGCAAGCGGGATGATGCCTTACGAGGACATTCTCATCCAGCTGGTGGACACACCTCCTTTAACTGCCGACGGCCTGCCGCCGGGGCTGGCCGGGACACTGCGCAATGCGGACCTGCTGCTGCTTTGTATTGATCTGAATGCCGGCGACTGCCTGGAGCAGCTGGAAACAACCGTCAACCTCCTGGAAGAACGCGGCATTATTGACCCGGAAGGGGAAAACCCGGTGGCCGTGCCTTACCTGGTACTGGGGCTGAAAGCTGACCTGCCGCACGCGGACGATAATCTGGCAATACTGCGCGAACTGCGCCCTGACTTGAAAATCATGCCCCTTTCCGTCAACGGTGACCTGACTCAGCTTGGGGAAAAAATCTTCCGGGCCCTCGATGTGATCCGTATTTACGGCAAGGCGCCCGGTAAAAAAGCGGATCTAAAGCGCCCCTTTATTCTGAAAAACGGCTCCACGGTGCTGGATTTGGCTTACCAGATCCACCGGGATTTCCCGCAGAGACTGAAAAGCGCCCTGGTCTGGGGCTCGGCCCGTTTTGAGGGACAGGCGGTACCCAAAGACTACCTGCTGCAGGACAAAGACATTGTGGAACTGGTTATCTCCTGAACGGGTACGCCCGGCGGTGTGTTGCAGATCAGCTTTTCATATACTATAATGAAGGGCGAGTTTGTTCAAACGCAAATATAACCATAGAAAGCGGGGTTTTCTCCGGTTATGACAGAAACAACTGTTGACATTGTCCTGCCTGACGGGAACATTGTGACCACCGGTACCGGCCGCAGCCTGCTGGAAATAAGCAGGGAAGTGGAAAAGTATTATCCCACTCCCATTGTGGCAGCCATTGTCAATGATAAAATGAAAGACCTTACCCCGGTCATTACAGAACCTGCCGTTATCAGTTTTCTCGACCTGGGGACAAAGGAAGGGGCCCGTATTTACCAGCGCAGCCTGACATTTCTCCTGATTTATGCTGTTCAGCAGCTTTTCCCCGCAGCACAGGTTGCCGTGGAACATTCCCTGGGAAAGGGGCTTTAC
>DUUE01000228.1 GCA_012841735.1 Bacillota bacterium
CCGTCAGTAAAGGGTCACATATTCCTTCAGTGTTTCCACCGTACTGGGGCCGATCCCGCTCACATTTACCAGGTCTTCCAGGCTCTGAAAAGGCCCGTTTTTTTCCCGGTAAGCCACAATGGCCGCCGCTTTGGCAGGCCCGATACCGGGCAGGCGGTCCAGTTCCTCCGCCGTGGCTGTATTGATATTTACTTTTCCTTCCGTTGCTGCAGCGGGCGCCTCCTGCCCCAGGTAAGGGACACTGATGTGGCGCCCGTCGTACAGCGGTTCCGCCAGGTTCAGGGCATGTTCATCCCCGTCGGGGAGGACGCCTCCCGCCGCCTCCAGGGCATGAATCACACGGGCACCTGCCGGCAGCGTATAGACACCGGGTCTGCGTACTGCCCCCGCCACATGGACAAAAATCTCCGCTTCCCGCTTTTTTTCCTGCAGATTGTTATCTCCGGGCGGGATAATTTCAGGCCCTGAGGTTTTGGCGGCAAAAACGGTAAAACGAAGTAACAAGCCTGCCACAAGGAGCACAGCCAGGAGCAGTGCTCCTGCCAGTTCGCGCCTGTTCATGGCAAACATAAAAAAACAAGCCTCCCGCGCATGCCGCCCCGGTTCCTGCCGGGACAGTTTTTTTGTGGATGTTCGCTGCAGATCCACAAATTTCCTGCCGGAAGACTTGCTGATTTTGACAATATTTCCCGGGAAAAGTCAGCGCACGACCAGGTTTACCAGCTTCCCGGGCACGGCAATTACTTTGACGATTTGCTTGCCGGACGTATGCTGCAAAATACGTTCGTCTGCCAGAGCCAATTCCTGCATAGCCTGCGCATCCATGCCTGCCGGCACCAGCAGGCGCCCCCGCAGTTTCCCGTTAACCTGTACCACAATTTCCACCTCATCGACTTGCAGGGCGTCCGGATCATACTGGGGCCAGGGCTGCAGGTGCACACTTCCCGATCTCCCCAGCCGCTCCCACATTTCTTCGCCCAGGTGGGGGGCAAAAGGCGCCATCATCAAGACTAGCAGCTCCAGGATTTCACCCATCACGTTAGGATTGATATTGTCACCTTTTGTATTCTGATAGCTGTAAGCGGCATTCACCGCCTCCATAATGGCGGAAATAGCAGTATTAAAATTAAACCGTTCTTCAATATCCTCCGTTACTTTTTTCAGGGCTGCATGAAAAGCACGCCGCAGTGCCCGGTCGGCTTCATCCGGATTTTGCACGGCACTTGTCGCCTGCACAATATCGGCATAGCGGTCCACCAGGCGCCAGACACGTTTCAGGAAACGGTAACTTCCTTCGACCCCGCGGTCACTCCAGTCAAGATCTTTTTCCGGCGGGGCGGCAAAAAGGATAAAGAGGCGGCCTGTATCGGCGCCGTATTTGGCGATAATTTCATCCGGGCTGACCACATTACCCTTGGATTTGGACATTTTCGCCCCGTCTTTATTGACCATCCCCTGGGCCAGCAGGCGGGTAAAAGGTTCAACGGCGGCAGTCAGTCCTGCATCATGCAATACTTTGGTGATAAAGCGCGAGTATAAAAGATGGAGGATGGCATGCTCAATGCCGCCGATATACTGGTCAACCGGCATCCAGGCATCGGCTTTCTCCCGGCCAAAGGGCATCTCAGTGTTGTGCGGGTCTGTGTAGCGAAGGAAATACCAGGACGAATCAATAAAAGTATCCATGGTATCCGTTTCACGACGCGCTGCACCGCCGCACGCCGGGCAGGAAGTATGGAGAAAACCGGCGTGTTCAGCCAGTGGCGACTGCCCGCCCGCATGAAAAACAACATCTTCCGGCAGGATAACCGGCAGCTGCTCTGCGGGCACGGGCACCACGCCGCAGCGGTCGCAGTAAATAATGGGGATAGGCGTTCCCCAGTAACGCTGCCGTGAAATAAGCCAGTCGCGCAGGCGGTAAGTAACTTTGGCGCCGCCCTGTTTCAGCTCCGCAAGATACGCGGTAATGGCCGCTTTCGCCTCCGTACTGGGCATGCCGTCAAAACGGCCGGAATTAATCAGCACCCCGTCACCGGTATACGCTTCCGTAAGTTCAGTTGCACCGCCGGGTGGCACAATGACTACCCGCACCGGCAGGTTATATTTCCTGGCGAAAGCAAAATCCCGCTCATCGTGGGCGGGCACGCCCATCACAGCCCCGGTGCCATACCCCATCAGGACATAATTGCCCACCAGAATGGGAACGGCTTCGCCGTTTACCGGGTTAACGCAATAAGCACCGGTAAAAACACCTTCCTTTTCTGTTTCAGCGGAGGTTCGGGCAACTTCTGTCTGCTTCCGTGTCTTATCAACAAAGGCGCGCACTTCCTCTTCCCTGGCCGTCCCCGCCGTCAGTTTTTCCACCAGCGGGTGTTCGGCCGCCAGCACCATGTAAGTCACGCCGAATAAAGTATCGGGACGGGTGGTAAAGACAGGGATTTTCTCGCCGGAACCCTGCACGGTGAATACAATTTCCGCACCTTCGCTTCTGCCGATCCAATTCTCCTGCATGATGCGGACACGTTCCGGCCAACCGTCCAAAAGTTTCAGATCGTCAAGCAGTCTTTCCGCATAATCCGTAATGCGGAAAAACCATTGTTCCAGGTCTTTTACG
>DUUE01000047.1 GCA_012841735.1 Bacillota bacterium
GAATACATGCCGGGAAAAGTATTACTGGAGGCGGGAGAATGCTGACGAAAAGCCCGCTGGAGGCCTGGATTGCCGGAAAAACAGGCTGCCCGCAGCTGGTGCGTGAACAGCTGGAACAATATCAACTGAAACAATTACGGAATACCGTGCGCCTGGCAAAAGCCAAAAGTCCTTTTTACCGTTCCCGCCTTGCCGGATTTGCCGCAGAAGAGATACAAGATTTTGCCGGTTTTGCACGCCTGCCTTTTACCTATCCCCGGGACATCAGTGAAAACAGCCTGCGCTTTGTCTGTACCGGCCAGGCTGACATTACACGTATTGTCACGCTGCAGACGTCGGGAACAACGGGGCGGCCCAAAAGACTATATTTCACCAAAATGGACCAGGAACTGACAATAGATTTTTTCCATCACGGGATGCGCAGTCTGACCGGTCCTGACGACAGGATTTTGATTCTGTTGCCCTGGCAGACGCCGGGCAGCGTCGGTGACCTGCTGAAAACCGCTTTGCGGCGCATGAAAGTCCACCCTTTGCCGTACGGGCCCGTTTCCGACCCTCAGGCTGCGGTCAGTTTTGCGCAAAAGTCCGGTGCGACGGCAATTGTGGGCATTCCCGTCCAGGTCCTGGCCATGGCAAGACACCCGCAAGGACACCTGCTGCGTAATAAAATAAAAAATGTACTCCTGAGCACGGATTATGTGCCGCAGGCAATCTGCCGGGCACTGGAGGCCGCCTGGGGCTGTGCCGTTTTCCAGCACTACGGCATGACGGAAATGGGGCTTGGCGGCGGTGTTCAGTGCGGGGCGCTGCGTGGATACCACCTGCGGGAAGCCGATTTGTTTTTTGAAATTGTGGACCCGGTCAGCGGAGAGACTTTGCCCGAAGGAGAAACGGGAGAAGTGGTTTTTACAACCCTCACCAGGGAAGGCATGCCGCTCATCCGTTACAGGACAGGAGATCTGAGCAGCTTTATGCCCGGCCGGTGCCCCTGCGGTACGGTACTGCGCAGTATGGCAGTTGTCAGAAACAGGATTGACAGTTTTATTCAGCTGGGCGCCGGGGAAATTACGCTGTCCGCCTTGGACGAGAAGCTGTTTGCCTTCGATTTTATTCTGGATTACAAGGCCTATGTGAAAAATGACGGTCAACAGGAAAGATTGCAGCTTGTGCTGAAAACGGTGGACGGAAAGAAAGCGGACTTTGATGCTGTCATGCAGTCTGTGCTGGCGCTGCCTTCCCTGCAGGACCTCGGACTGCACCGCTTTAAGCTGGAAGTCAGTGAACAGCCTGATTTAACTGCATTTACCGACGGGAGGGCCAAGCGTACCATCACGTTAATCCGCCAGACACATGCATAACCTGATTTCTCCACTTTACTTTCCGGGGGGATTGTAATATAATATTCAAGCAATGCTTTTGCCGAAGTGGCGGAACTGGCAGACGCACTTGACTCAAAATCAAGCGGTCTTACGGCCGTGTGGGTTCGAGTCCCACCTTCGGCACCAGAGGAAAATAAAAACTTCCCGCACGGGAAGTTTTTTCTTTGGGCAATTATTAAGCTTTGCGGCCGATGACAACGAACATCCGGTCATCGTCAACCTGGCCGGTTATTTCCAGACCGGCTGCATGATAATAGCTCCGGATAATGTCAAGCGGCGGCAGGCGGTCATCTTTAACCTGCCTGCCGGCTTTTTGGTGGAGATTGTTAATGGCTTCCCTGCTTTGGGAATGGGCGATCACAAAACTCCCGCCTTTTTTCAGATATGTGGACAGTTTTTTGACAGCCGCCTGTTTGTCTTTAAAATGTGGGAACATGGAATAACACATGATACAGTCAAAATAGGCCGCAGGCAGGGGGATTTTCAGGACATCGCCCGCGATAAACCTGACATTGGGGCAGCAGCTGTATTTCTTTTTTGCCACAGCAATCATTTTTTCCGCTTCGTCCACGGCTGTAATTTCACTTTCAGGCCCGGCACAGCCGCAAAGATAGGGTATCATTACGCCTGTACCTGTGCCTACGTCAAGAATTCTGCTTCCCGCAGGAATTTTTACCAGGGCAAGTATGGCGGTAATTTTTTCGGCATCATGCGCCACCATGCTGTCCCACTGTTCCGCCATTGCATTGAAATAGTCCCTATTTCTCAACTTGCAGGGCTCCTTGTTTGCCGAGTGACGCTTTATGAAGCAGTATTACCAGCGGCGGGAGGAGGACGAGCTGTACCACAATCCCTGGCAGGCCTGTGATGACAGCGGAGGCTAAAAACACAGGCGGGCTGGGAAGGTTGGCGGAGAAAAGTCCTGCCAGCAGCCAAACTGCCAGGCCGGCAACAATCCTGCCGGCAAGCATACTGGCAAGCAGGGAAAGATATACATTGTGTTTTTTGCTGCTCATAATACTGGCCATACCGGCATAAGCCGCCAGTTCAAAGACCATGTAGGGCATTACAGGAAAAAGCGGAGGCATACCGGTTAAAAGAGAACTGACGAGGGGAGTTGCCGCACCTGCAAAAAGTGCATACGGCGTGTCCAGGATAAAGCCGGCAAGCAAAACAGGAAGGTGCATGGGAAGAAAAGTGCTGCCGAGACCCACCATGTGAAAAGCCATTGGCAGTACGACGCCCATGGTGACCATGAGACCGGCGAGAACCATTTGTTTGACGGTGTTATTTTGCATCAGACTGCTCCTCCTTTGTGGAAAAATAAAAAACCACGAAAGTACTGTTTCTTACAGTATCCCTTCATGGTTTGGTTTGGCAGTAAAATGTCTTTTCCCGCAAACCTTCATGGTTTGCCTTCATCTTAAACATAACAAAAAAAAATGCCGGTGTCAATGAGGAAGTAAGATTTTACCACCCGGTTTGCCGGCACAGCAGAATGTCCTGTTGCAGCGTACTGTGTAGTCAGCGGACAAATTTGGGAGGGAAATCCAGGTAATTTTTCAGTTTTCCGTACTCAAAATAGCTGTCATAGATTTCTATTTCTTCAATGAGCATCTCTTTCAGAGCCTGCCTGATGACCGGCGAAGAGGATTTTATCAGGGCACTTAAATGAATGGGCAGAAAACTGCCGATGCCTGCAAAAATGTTTCTGTAGATATATTTGTCCGTAATTGATCCCACTTTTGTTGTTTCTGTCACATCTTCAGGCGGTTTTTCCGGCAGCGGCACCCCGTACGTCAGAAGCAGTTTTTCCAGTTTTTCTATCTGGCGGGTAAGAATTTTCAGTCCCTGGGCCACAACTATTTTCAGATCCTGATCACTCACCTGGCTTTCCAGCACCTGTGTCCTGTAATAGACATCATAGCGTGATCGCAGCAGATCCCAGAGCTCATATACTTCACCTGTGTTCAGGTCTTCCTGTTTTTCCCGTGTCGATTTGCCTATATTTTTAATTTTTTGCAGGAAACTGAGTGTTTCCATGTTCAGCACTCCTGTTAATATTATGCTTCCTGGCACTCCATGCTGCCGCCTGAAACTTGAACGGGATAAAGAACCGGGTGCAATTAGTATTTTCCTTTCTCCGGTCTTTATGTAATGCAGTTTCGGGCTGACGGGAAAAAGTGCAGCGGGTAGTGATTGAATGAACACAGTGTGAGGTGATAGAATGGAAGCAGAAATTCCCAGGCAGGCCGTTATGAACGTGGAGGCACGGGGGGCTGCCGGTTGGGAAACAGTATTATCAGGATGGAGTTGATGTAAAGGTGTATCCGAGCTCTTATCCTCATCTTTTTCAGCCGCTGCGCCTGAAGGGGCTGATTATGAAGAACCGTATTATGTCCGCTCCCAATATGCTTTTTCATACGGTGGACGGCAGGCCGACCCAGTATTACATCAGTTACCTGGAGCATAAGGCCAGGGGAGGCGCAGGCCTGGTAACACTGGGGGAAATAGTTGTTTGTGACGGGGGGAACCATACTCCCGCCATGGAGTGGACCTGGGACAACCTGCCCCTTTTGGCAGAAATGGCTGCAGTCATTCATGAACATGGAGCCCTGGCCGCGGTGGAACTGACACACGGCGGGATGAAACCCAACCCGAAATATAATACGGTCCCGCTTATAGGGCCTGTGGACTGTGGAAACCACCTGGGGGCCAAAGTGCGGGCTATGACGGCGGAAGATATGGAGCACGTGGCGAATGCCTTTGCCGAGGCCGCCGCTTTCTGGTATCACGCCGGTTTTGATGCCGTTCTCATTCATGCGGCCCATGGCTGGCTGCTGCCCCAGTTTCTTTCCCCGCTGATCAACCGGCGTACAGACGAGTATGGCGGCAGCCTGGAAAACAGAATGCGCTTCCCCCTTCTTGTCTTGCGCAGAATCAGGGAAAGGGTGGGCGACAGGAAGGTGGTAATGCTGCGCCTGTCCGGTTCGGAAAGAGCCCCGGAAGGTTTTACCACGGCCGATATTGTTGCTTTCCTGGAAAAAGCGCAGCAGTACGTGGACCTGGCGGAAATCAGCGCCGAGGGGGTAACAAACTTTTTTGCCACAACTTATGCGCCCTGGGGGCAGAATGTTGATTTAGCCGCAACAATTAAAGCTGCAGGCAAGATTAAAATTCCTGTTTTTACAGTCGGTTCCATAGTGAGCCCAAAGCAGGCGGAAGAAATTATTGCTGCAGGCAAGGCTGACGGAGTCTCCATGTCACGTGCTCTTTTGGCAGACCCCTTTCTCCCCAAAAAAGCGGCGCTGGACAGAGCGGACGAAATTGTGCCCTGCCTGCGCTGCCTGAATTGCACGGACAGTGACAATGTCAGAAGGCATCTGGTGTGCAGTGTAAACCCGCTCATCGGCAGGGAAGCGCGCCTTGGTTTTGCCGATACTATGGGGAAAGCAAATCGACGGTTGAAAGTGCTGGTGGCGGGAGGAGGCCCTGCGGGCATGCAGGCGGCGATCACCGCCAAAAGGCGCGGGCACACAGTCATTCTGTGTGAGCGGAGCGATTCTCTGGGCGGACTGTTGAAGTATCTTGCCCGCGACAGCCTGAAAAAAGATTTGCATCGTTTTACGGACTATCTGCTACGGCAGGTAGCCGCCGTGGGGCCGGAAGTGAGACTGCATACGGATGTAAGCAGAGAGCTTGTTGCCGCAGAGCAGCCTGATGCCGTGATAGTGGCTGCCGGGAGCCAGCCGCTGGTGCCGGAAACCATCAGGGGCATTGAAAAGGCAAAGCATGTTACCAGTGTCTACCAGGATCCGGAAGGAGCCGGAGGCAAAAAGATTGTGATCATAGGCGGCGGACTGGCCGGGGTGGAAACGGGCCTGCACCTGGCAAATCTGGGGAAAAAGGTTGTCGTGTTGGAAATGCAGCCCGACTATGCAGCTGATGCCGGGCCGGTTTACCGTTTTGGTTTGCAGGCAAAGGCGGAAGAAGTGGGCCTTGTAATCATTACCGGAGCGCGCTGCCTTGAAGTGGCTGCCGGGGGCGTGCGTTATACAAAGGACGGCCGGGAAGAAGAAGCCGAATGTGATACTGTTTTATATGCCACGGGCATGGTAAGCAATACGGAGCCATACTTTACGCTGGCCGGCAGTGCCCCCTTTGTCATCCCGGTGGGTGACTGCCTGCAGGCAGGCAAAATTGACGGTGCCATCCATTCCGGATATTTTGCGGCACTTGATCTGGGCATGCTGTAAGCGCGACAGAACTCCTGCCTGCCGGAAAATTGTTTCCGGCGGGGACATAAGGGACGGTTCCCGGGGGGCAAACTAGTGGCACTGCAGTGATTAACCGGCAGGGCAACCAGATGAGGAGGTAAAATATGGTTGACAGAGAGCGCCTGGTGCGAACTTTTCTGGAGATTGTACGGATAAACAGCCAGACAAAAAAAGAGAGGGCCATGGCAGATTTTCTAAAAGTAAAATTGCAGGAACTGGGACTTACAGTAACGGAAGATAAGGCCGGCGAGTCA
>DUUE01000272.1 GCA_012841735.1 Bacillota bacterium
AGCCCCAGGTGTTCAAAAGGCTCCTCCAGCCTTTTCCAGGCGGGATGCAGCAGCAAAACACGCCGCCCGGCCGCAGTTTCTCCCATAACATCTCCTCCCGCACATCTTCTTTATACCGGCTGCCGCAAAACCTCTTCGTAAAAAGCTTCATACTGCGGCACAATGATTTCACTGTCAAAACAATCTTCCGCACGCCTGCGCGCCGCTTCGCCCATGTGCCGCAGCTGCTCCTCCGACGACAGCAGGTCAATGGCATAACGGGCCATGCTTTCCACATCGCCCACCGGGGCAAGGTAGCCCGTTTCCCCGTGCACCACCACTTCCGGGATGCCTCCTGTCTGTGCGGCGATGACGGGGACACTGCAGGCCATGGCCTCCAAGGCGCCAAGGCCGAAGCTTTCCTTTTCCGACGGCAGCAAAAAGAGGTCGGCCGCCGAAAGGATGGGCAGCACATTGTCCTGAGTCCCCATAAATACAATATCTTCCGTCAGCTGCAGCCTGTCCGCCAGCTCCTGCGCTTCCCGGCGCTGCAGCCCGTCTCCCACCAACAGCAGTTTGGCCTGCATCCGGCTGCGTACACGGGCAAAAATTTTAATCACATCCGGAATGCGTTTGACAGGCCGGAAATTGGAAACATGGACCAGCACCCGGCACTTGCCGGCAGGGCAACCCACCTCTTCACGCGTCCCCGGCACCCGGAAAACACTGCGCGTATTGACAAAATTATAGATTGTCCTCACCTGCTTCTGCACGCCAAAAGTGTCGTATGTATCTTCACGCAGACTGTGAGAAACGGCAGTGACACCATCGCTTTTTTCTATGCAGAAACGGGTGATGCGTTTAAAGGAGGGATCGTTGCCCACCAGGGTAATATCGGTGCCGTGCAGTGTTGTTACCACTTTGGGCCCCAATGTGCCGAGAATTTCCCGCGCCACCAGGGCACAGAAAGAATGGGGAATGGCATAATGGGCATGGAGTATTTCCAGGCCCTCCCTTTCCGCCAGATCCGCAATGGTATTGACCAGCGCCAGGGTATAGGGAGGGTATTTAAATACCGGATAAGCCAGCATCTCCACTTCATGATAGAAAACATTCTGCTGGAAGCGGTCCAGCCGGAACGGCTGCTGATAGGAGATAAAATGGATGACATGGCCGCGTTTGGCCAGTTCCATGCCCAGTTCCGTGGCCACCACACCGCTGCCGCCGTGTGAGGGGTAACAGATGATGCCTATTTTCATCCTCTCATCTGCCGCCTTTCTTCGTTCATCCGTCTCCATCCCCGCAGGCCCATCAGATCGTCAATGGCAAGCTGGTGGCTTGTATAGAGCGGTTCCCCGTACACCGCCTGCACCATGGACCCGCAAAACATGTCACGCGCCCGGATGGCATGCAGAAAGGCCGGGTCATTGACATAAGTCTCCACGTTGCCGCGCACGTCAAACTGGCTGGCATGGGCGGCAATGGCACGCATTTTGTCTTCATAATAGGGGGTGATGTCCACCACCAGGTCCGGTTCCCGGTAACTGCCAAGCAGATACTGCAGAATTACGGGCGGGCGGTAACTTTCACCGCCGGCCGGATATTTGCGGAAACCCGCCTTGTGGGCCGCATCCTTCACCAGCTGTTCCGCCCGCTGGTGGTCAGGGTGCCCGTCCAGGCTGAGCGGTCCCAGGACAATCCGCGGCCGGTAACGGCGGATAACCTCAATAACGGGAACCAGCATGGCTTCAGTTGCTTCCAGGCGGGCATCGGGCAGCCCCAGGCAGTCACGGACAGCCACACCCATAATTTCCGCCGCCGCCAGCGACTCCCGGCGCCGGACCTCCGCCGTGCCGTTTGTCCCGGCCTCGCCGGCCGTCAAATCCACAATCCCGACTCTATAGCCCATACGGGCATGTTTAATCAGTGTCCCCCCGATACCGATCTCCACATCATCGGGATGGGGGCCAAAAGCGAGAATATCAAGCTGCATCGCTGCCATCCTTTCCTGGTCTTTTCCAGTATTATTGTTCCGGATAATAGAGATAATGGGTTCCCTCCGCCGGGAATTCCTCCGCCAGCTTCTGCCACCACTGCGGGCCGTAGCGGGCCAGGTAGGTACAGATATTCAGCACTCGCTCCTGCGGCCGGGAAAAAGGCGTCATACCTTCCTCCAAGAGGGCAAAATGGCGCAGCATGACTGCATTTTTTTTCTCCAGTTCGGCTTCCGCCCTGTGCTGCAAAAAAGCAATCTGCCTGTAAAGCAATTGCAAATTTTTGTCCGTCAGTTCCCCGAGCTGGGGGTTCAGGCGGCTTAAAACCGCTCTGATTTCCTTGTATTCATCCGCCAGGCGCCGCTTCAGCCGGGCAAAGATTACTCCCGGGTCCACCCCGCCCGCCTCCTTCAGCAACCGGTCCCTGTAGGCGGCAAGATCCGCAAGTAAGACAGCTTCGGGTATCTTGTAACGCCTGATGTGACGCACGAGGCGCGGCTCAATCACCGTCAGCCCCGGCCGCGGCACAATCACCGGCGGCACCAGGCCAAGCACGGGATAAAGGGCAAGTGCCTGGGCAAAATAGGCCGTTTCCCCCGGCCCCAAAAGGACAGCCACGGTAGGGAAGAGATAATCCTGGACCAGGGGGCGCAAAAGCACATTGGGACTCAGTTTCTCCGGTTCCGCCGCCGCCAGGGCGGACAGTTCCTCCTCCCGGAAAACAAGTCCCCCGTCGCGCGTCCAAAAGCTTCCGTCCCTGTAAAAGAGAGCGGAGCGTTTTTCCCGGATTGCCATCAGCAGGGTGGCGCCTTCTTCCCGCTCCACCTGCAGCCTGTAACCGCAGGCTGTAAGCTCCGCCTCCCGCTGCGTAAGCGCTGCCTCCAGCGTCTCCCGTTTCCTGACTGCCGCCTGCAGCAGCGGGGCCGCCAGGTGCCGCCCCGCCGCAAGCAGCGGGTCAAACAGTACCAGCCCCAGCGGGCCGGTAAGCTGCAACAGCAGGCGCGCAAACCAGTCCGCCGGCGTGGCGGACTGGCGCAGGTTTTTCTCCAGCCAGGCAAGCAGGCCGGGCACAAATTCAGTCTGCGGCAGCACTTCCTGCAGCCGTTCCAATACGGCCCGCCCGGCCTCCGCCTCAAGCTGCATTCTGCCCACCGGCTCGCCTTTGTGTGCAAGGGGCAGTTCTACTTTCTGCGGCTTGTTGTCCCGCCCCAGGACATAACAGTGGTTTGCCTCGGAAAAATCATGATCTTCCGCCGCCACCCAGAAGACGGGCACCACCGGCCGCCTGAGCTCTTTTTCCAGTTTGGCCGCCAGTTTCACCGCCGCCAGCGCCTTATAAACAGTATAAAGCGGCCCGGTGAGCAGGCCTACCTGCTGTCCGCAGAGCACCGCCACCGCCCGCGGGTCCGCCAGTTTTTTTATCTGCCATTCCGTTTCTTCCGTGCAGCCGGCTGCACGGTTGTAAGCAAGCAACAGTTCCACCAGTTTTGTCCGGTCCCGGCCGTAAGCCGCGGCCACCTCTTCGCTTTTGGCCGCAAAAACCCCCGCCTCCCGGAAATGTCCTGCCAGAAAATTGACCGCCTGCGGCTCACCCTGCAGGTAATCATGATAAAACCCTTTTTCCGGAGGGTGTCTATATGCTTTCAGCATGCCTTTCTCCTTATGACAAAGTTCCCTGTTATTCTTCCCTCTTTATTCCACAAAATTTGCCTTAATCCTCTCCACTGGGCTATAGCATTTTAAACCGGTATGTTTTCTATCTTTCCGCCGCCGGCCCAAGACAAAACCACAGCCATTAGCTGTGGTTTCTACCCTTGCAGCCGGGCAAGGGTTGCGGCAAAGGCGGGAAAAGAAACGTCCATACACTCCGCATTGTCAATACAGACAGGCGCTTTTGCCCGCAGGCCGGCCACTGCCAGCGCCATGGCCATGCGGTGATCATGGCGGCTGTCTGCAGTGCCCCCCGCAAGCTGCCGGCCGCCTTCAATCACAAAACCGTCCTCCGTTGTGGTAACAACTCCGCCGATTTTTGCCAGTTCTTCCGCCACGGCGGCAATCCTGTCCGTTTCCTTTACCCGCAGTTCCCGCGCATCGCGTACCACCGTCCGCCCCGCGGCAAAGAGCGCCGCCACGGCCAGCACAGGCAGTTCATCGATTAAACGGGGAATAAGCGGCCCGCCGATCTCCACTCCCCGCAACTCACCCGGGCGGACCAGGATATCGGCCACCGGTTCTCCCCCCGCGCTGCGGGGATTAAGCAGTTCCACCCGCGCCCCCATCTGCTGCAGCACATCAAGAATGCCGGTACGGCTGGGGTTTACCCCCACATTGCGCACCAGGACTTCCGAGCCGGGGACAATGGCGGCGGCCACCAGGAAAAAGGCGGCCGAAGAAATATCGCCCGGGACGTCAATTACCTGTCCCGTCAGTTTCGGCCTGCCCACCAGCCTGACAGTGGTGCCGCTGGCGGCCACTTCCGCCCCGAAAGCGGCCAGCATTCTTTCCGTGTGGTCCCGGCTCTGCTCCGGTTCAGTCACAACCGTTTCCCCCCGGGCAAAGAGGCCGGCAAGCAGGAGGGCCGATTTCAGCTGGGCACTGGCTACCGGGGTCCTGTAAGTCACAGCCGTGAGCGTCCCGCCCTGCACCGCCAGAGGTAAAAGGTTTCCCCCCTCCCGCCCCCAAAAGCGGGCACCCATCTCCTGCAGCGGCCCGGTCACTCTGCCCATGGGGCGCCCGCACAGGGAAGCATCCCCCGTCAGGACGGAGAAAAAGGGCTGGCCGGCAAGCACTCCCAACAGCAGCCTGGCAGTGGTCCCCGAATTGCCGCAGTCAAGTACATTGTCCGGTTCCGCAAGGCCGTAAAGCCCCGCGCCCTTTATCCTGACCTCGCTGCCGTCCGCCGCAATTTCCACCCCCAGCTGCCGCAGGCAGCGGAGAGTGGCCAAGCAGTCTTCCCCGGGCAAAAAGCCGCAAATAACGGTTTCCCCTTCCGCCAGCGCCCCCAGGATGGCGGCGCGGTGCGAAACAGATTTGTCCCCGGGGACGGTAATTTCCCCCCGCAGGGCGCCTTTTGCTTCCACAAAGAGTTTCATCTTTACCCCTCCTGCAGTTCCACACGATAATTGGCTGCTGCCAGCACCCCGGCCGCCCGGCGGCGTTCGCCCATTCCTTTTCCCCCGACGGGAACCTTGCGGCGAAAATCCCCGGCCGCAGTGAAATATGACAGCAGACTTTCCGCATCTCTTGCTGCCAGCAGCTCACGGACGGCGTCCACCTCCTGTGCCAGCTTCTCCAGCATCACCA
>DUUE01000146.1 GCA_012841735.1 Bacillota bacterium
ACTTTCGATGGAAAGACAGACAGATGACGGTGTTATTTATCTCGACAATGCCGCCACTTCTTTTCCCAAACCGCCGGAGGTATTGCAGAAAATGGTGCAGGATTATGCCCTTTACGGCGTTTCTCCGGGACGGGGCAGTTATGATCTGGCTGTCTGTGCCGCAGACCTGGTATGGGAGGCACGAAAAAAAGTGGCAGCATTTTTTCATGCACCGGACCCGGCGCGGGTGATTTTTACCGCCAATGCCACAGATGCGTTAAATAAAGCCTTGCTGGGACTTTTGGCACCGGGTGATCATGTCGTCAGTACGCGCCTGGAGCACAATTCTGTCCTGCGGCCGTTATTTTTACTTCGGGAAAAAATGGGCATAACTTTTGATCTTGCCCCTTTTGACGGCTGCGGACTGGTTGACCCGGCCGCAATTGTCAAGCTTTTGCGGCCGGAAACAAAACTGGTCATCCTGAATCATGCTTCCAATGTGCTGGGCAGTGTGCAACCGGTGGACGCCATCGGCCGGGTATGCAGGGAACGGGATATTGTACTGCTTGTGGATACGGCGCAGAGTGCCGGCCATATACCGGTTGATATGGAGAAGCTAAATCTTCAGGCCGTTGCCTTTACCGGGCATAAAGGTTTAATGGGGCCTGCCGGTATCGGTGGACTCGTTCTTGCCCCCGGGCTGGAAGTAAGGCCAACGTTTTCCGGGGGGACGGGTATGGAATCACTCAGCCTGCAGCAGCCTTCCGCTTATCCACATCGCCTGGAAAGCGGCACCCTGAATCTGCCCGGAATTTTCGGTCTGGCGGCCGGGCTTGACTATCTTGCCAAAGTGCGGGAAAATTTAGGAGAAGACAATCATGAAATGAAGCTGGCGCGGCTCCTTTACGACGGCTTACAGGACATTCCCGGTGTAAAAATTGTCAGTCCCAGGCCGTCCGGCTGCAGTGTCCCCATTGTAACCTGCACCGTCCGGGAGATGGTCTCAAGCGATGTGGGGGATATTCTGGACGGTGATTTTCAGATAGCGGTCAGGACGGGGCTGCATTGTGCCCCGCTGGTGCATGAAACGCTGGGTACCGTCAGGACGGGAGCGGTTCGTTTCAGCCCGGGGTTGTTTAACACGGAAGAGGATATAAGGCAGGTTGTGACGGCCATGGAAAAAATAGCAGGAGGTACCTGATGACAAGGATAACTGCAGTAATTCCCGCAGCCGGGTATTCTTCCCGTATGGGTCTGCTTAAACCGTTGCTGCCACTGGCCGACTGCCTGGTTCTGGAAAAGACAATCAGGACTTTTACCGCCTGCGGCCTCAAAGATATTCTTGTAGTCACAGGTCATAAGGCGGAACTGGTTGCCCCGGTGGCAAGGCGACTGGGTGCCGTTACTGTCTTTAATGCAGACTATGACCGGGGAATGTATGCTTCTGTGCAGGCGGCGGTGAGGGCACTCCCGCAGCACACTGAAGCCTTTTTTTTCCTGCCCGCCGATATGCCTGCAGTCACTCCCGCCACCATAAAAAAACTGCTTGCCGCCTTTACGGAAGCGGCTCCTGACGTGGCCTACCCGGTGCATGAAGGCAAAAGAGGGCACCCACCGCTGATTTCAGCCAAAGTATGCCCCGCCATCCTGCAGGAGGAAAAGCCGGGAGGGCTGAAAGTACTCCTGGAAGAACATGCCGGCATCGTCAGGGAAGTGCCCGTTGAAGACCCCGGCATTTTGCAGGACCTGGACACGGAGGATGCCTACAGGGAGCTGGTTGTGCCGTTTTTGGCGGACTTCCCGACGGCGGCCATGTGTGCCGCCATCTGGCGACAATATCGCGTCCCGCCTGCAATTATCAGGCATATGCAGCAGGTTGCCCGGGCAGCCTGCCTGTTGGCTGAACATGTTAACAGCAGCGGGCTGCACATTCATACCGGCTTGCTGCAGGCGGCGTCCCTGTTGCACGATATTGCCCGGGAAAAGCCGCAGCATGCAGAAAGAGGCAGGCAGATTGTCACAGACCTTGGCTACCCTGCGGTAGGGGAAGTAATCGGCTGTCATATGGATCTACCTGCCGCTTTTACAGGGATAATTACGGAACATACACTGCTTTACCTTGCCGATAAGCTGACTGCAGGCGAACGTTATGTTTCCCTGGAGGAAAGGCTGGCAGAAGGGGAAAGGCGCTTTTGGGGCAGGCCGGACGCCCTCAGTGAGATGCGCCGGCGTCTGCAGCAGGCACTGTTAATCAGCAGGCAGGTGGCGGCGGTAACGAAATGCAGCGTGGAAGAAATTCTGCGTGCAGAAGCAGGAAAGTGTGAGTAAAATGAAAAAAAGAATGATATACCTGATCAGACATACGGAACCCTTAAGAGAAAAGGGCGAAAAAGTCTTTTTGGGGCAGAGCAACCCGCCTTTAAGCACTGCGGGGATCCGGCAGGCGGAATCACTGGCGCTGGCTTTATGCGGGCGGGAACTGGAGGCTGTCTATTGCAGCGACTTGCGCCGTTCCCGGCAAACTGCCTCAATCATTGCCATCAAACACGGCTGGATACCAAAAGTCTGTACTGCCCTGCGGGAGATCAGGCTCGGGGAATGGGAGGGACTGACCTTCGCGGAAGTGCAGGACCGTTACCCGCGGGAATTCAGGGAGCGGGGAGAAAATATCGTCACTTACCGTCCTCCCGGCGGAGAGAGCTTTGCCGACCTGGCACAAAGAGTCTTGCCCGCCTTTAAGCGGATTATTGCTGAAACAGGGAGAAATATTGCCATTGTCGGCCATGCGGGCGTTAACAGGGTCATCCTGTGCCACCTGCTCCGGCTGGACTTGGAAAGGCTTTTCAGCATCCGGCAGGAATACGGCCATGTTACAGTTATACAACAAAGCAACAATCTTTTCCGCATTGGCAGGATTGGGCCGGAGGGAGAGGACCTGCTCACAGGTGAGTATGTGCATTGAGCAATCTTGATGCCGGAGTGCCGTATATGAAGCCCGGCTTCTCGGAAGGGGGATGGGGAATGGATACTGGCAATTGCCCGTCGGCTTACTATGCCCGGGGAATACTGGAACCAATTACCGGTTTTACCCTGCGGCCGGGCGGCCTCGACCTGACCAGGCAGGCGGTTAATCATTGCCGTTTCCCCAAGGGTGCCAAAATTCTGGATATTGGCTGCGGCTACGGAGAAACGGTCCGCCTGCTGCGGTCGGAATATGGCTTCAATGCAGTTGGTCTTGATACCGGGGAAAAAATGCTGCAAAAAGCAAGAGCAAGATATCCTGACCTGACCTTTGTGGCAGGCAGGGCGGAGAACTTGCCTTTTCCCGGCGGGGAACTGGATGCTATTTTCATGGAGTGTACTTTTTCTTTGCTGAACGCTCCGGATATTGCCCTGTCAGAATGCCACCGGACGTTGAAGCGGGACGGCAGGCTGGTGATAAGTGATTTCTATTACAGAAACCGTGAAGGTTTCAGGGACAGGGAATATTATGAAAAGATGCTGGCGGCACACGGTTTCCGGCTGCAATTCTGGGAAGATAAGTCGGAGTGCCTGACGCAGCTGCTTGTGAATTGCATCATGCAGCAATATGACACGGAAATTCTCTGGCAGTGCCTGCTCACTAAAGAGGAAAACAAAAAGCTGACTTGCAGTGGGCTGAAAAAATTCAAACCGGGTTATTTCCTGCTGGTGGCAGAGAAAAATGCACGGGCAGAACATACCGCTGTACAAATGCCACCGGCTGACAGAGGAGGAATGAGCGATGGCTGATGCAGGACGCATACGGAACCTGCAGCAGCAGGGCTATTGCTGCACTCAGATCGTGCTGAAAATGGGGCTGGAGGATGCCGGTTTGCCGGAGGAGCCTGCGCTGCTACAGGCGGCTGCCGGGCTCTGCGGCGGCATGCACAGCGGTCTTGTCTGCGGTATTTTAAGCGGCGCCTGTGCCCTGCTTGCTCTCTGCCTGCCGGAGAAAACCGATGTTTTATGCAGGCAGATTGTTGAATGGTTCAGGAAAGAATTTCAAACGGAAAACGGAAGCATTGATTGCACAGATTTAATCCCGGGCGGCGATTTGGACCGTTTCGTCAAGTGCCCACGTATGCTGGCAGCCACCTATGACAAAGTAATAGAACTCCTGGAGGAAAACGACTATGAATTGGCGGACGGCCGGTAAGAAAGGCGGCAGGCGCTGCATGCGGCCTGCGTAAAAATCC
>DUUE01000097.1 GCA_012841735.1 Bacillota bacterium
GCGTTTCTTTCTCCCTTACGGTAAACGGCAGAACCGTTTTAACCACTCCGGGCAGCGGCAATCCTGAAGATGCTGTGCTGCAGGTTCTGGGCAGGCAGAACATGCGTCAGCTTTTGCCACTTTCTTATACCGGAACGCTGCTTACAATCTCCGGTTTTATTGCCAAACCCACATTAAGTCGCGCCAACCGTACCCTGCAGTATTTTTTTGTCAATAAACGGCCCGTCTTTTCACCGCTCCTTGCAGACGCACTCCAGACTGCTTACCAGACGCTTCTGCCGCGTAACCGATTTCCGGCGGCTGTCATTTACCTGGAAGCGGATCCGGGTGAAGTGGATGTCAATGTCCATCCGGCCAAGAGGGAAATTCGTTTTTCGCGGGAAAGGGATGTCTACCGCCAGTTTCTGGCAGGCGTTAAAACCGCATTACAGGAGAATTCTTTACTCGGCGAGTTCAGGCCGGACTGGCCGCAGGGCGGGCGCCACACTGCCTTTAACCTGACGCTGCGCGATTACGGCATCAACGCTGTGCAGGCGGCGCCCAGGGCGCCTATGACCGGCTCACCGCCAGTGCAGGCACCGCCCGCCGGAGAAGTCACACCACAGCTGAGGGATGAGGCCGCAGCAACCGTGGAAACGGAAACAACCACCGCTGAGGGGGCACAGTCAACCTTCCCGGAGCTTTATCCCCTGGGGCAGTACCGCCGGACGTACATCCTTGCCCAGTCTGCAGGCGGCGACTTATATCTTGTAGACCAGCATGCAGCCCATGAACGCATTCTCTATGACCAGCTGAAAATAGATTTGTCTGCAGGCAGTCTGCCCGTGCAGGAAATTATCCCCCTTACTTTTGAACTGGACCCGGTGTCGGCCGTCGCGCTGGAAAACTCGCTGGCAACTTTTGCCGCCTTAGGTTTAAATTTTGCAAGATTTGGTAATAATAGTTTCATCCTGCGTACCGTTCCTGTCTTCTGGAAAGACACGCTCAGACAGGAAGAACTGCTTGATTTATTGACTCAGGCCCATGCGGGTGGGCATAACCTGCAGCTTTTTGAGCGTTCGCTGCAAATGATGGCCTGTAAAGGAGCCATTAAAGCCAACCGGCAACTGGAGCGGTCTGAAATGTCTGCCCTGCTGCAAAACCTGGCGGCCACCGCAGAGCCTTATACCTGTCCTCATGGGCGCCCCACGGTTATGGTCATTGCCGCAGAAACGGTGGACAGGAATTTCCGGAGGAGCTGAAATGTATGAGCTGGCAGTTATTACAGGACCTACGGCCGTAGGCAAATCGGCCGTGGCACTGGCAGTGGCGCAGCTGTTGGGGGCGGAAATTGTCTCCGCCGATTCCGTCCAGGTTTATCGCGGCCTTGACATCGGCTCGGCCAAACCTTCTCCCGCGGAACGCCGGCTTG
This sequence comes from Bacillota bacterium, assembly GCA_012841735.1. GTDB lineage: Bacteria > Bacillota > Dethiobacteria > Dethiobacterales > Dethiobacteraceae > DUUE01. The sequence goes on from DUUE01000097.1 coordinate 1,412, forward strand.
TACCGCATCACCTGCTTGATATTGCCGATCCCCGTGATAACTATACAGTGGCTGATTACCAGCGGGATGCTGCAAAAGTCATCGCCGAAATTGCCGGCCGCGGCAAACTGCCGCTGCTGGTGGGCGGAACGGGCCTTTACCTGCGGGCGGTAGTCCGGGGATTTGCCTTTACGGAAAGCGGTTATGACCAAAAGTTAAGGCAAAAGCTGTCTGAACAGGCCGCCGCCGAGGGCTCCGCCGCCCTGCATGCCAGGCTTGCCACCGTGGACCCGGAAACAGCGGCAAAGCTGCATCCCAATGATACCCGCCGCATTATCCGTGCCCTGGAGGTATACATCCAAAGCGGCCGGCCCATATCCGAGCAGGTCAGGCAGACGCCGCGGGAACCGGTTTACCGTACTGCACAGTTCTGCCTGACTCGTCCCAGGCACATACTGTATCAACGGATCGAAAAAAGGGTGGACCGGATGCTGGCGGCGGGCTTGGTGGAGGAAGTGGAAGGTCTCTTGGCTGCAGGGGTGCCCCCGGAGGCCAAGTCAATGCAGAGCCTGGGATATAAACAAATTGTGTCTTACCTGCAGGGCAAGATGACACTGGCAGAGGCGACGGAGCTGATTAAAAGGGAGACGCGCCGTTTTGCCAAACGCCAGCTGACATGGTTCCGCCGGGAAAAAGATCTCCACTGGATGGAACTAGCAGAAGATGGTAAAATTTTAGCTATAGCGGAAAAAATTACTGCATATTTGGCAGGATAATCACGGCAGGCAGAGAATAAAATCTATTATGATTAAGCTTGGAGGAGATAGGCATGAATAAAGCTTCGGTAAATCTGCAGGATAATTTTCTTAACCTCGCCCGGAAAGAGGACATGATGCTCACTGTTTTCCTGGTGAACGGTTATCAGATTAAAGGGACAGTGCGCAGTTTTGATAACTTTACTATCCTGCTGAATGTGGACAATAAGCAGCAGCTGGTCTACAAGCATGCCATATCTACCATCATCCCCTACCGCAATATTAACCTTAATCAGCCTGCGGAATAACCCGCCAAGGGCATTGTTAACGTGCAGCCAACAGGTTTTCCGGAAACGGAAAGCCTGTTTTGTTTTTTTGCATTTTCCTGCTGCCGCCATCAGGGGGCACGTAAACGGCAATTTGCCGCATATAATGGTGATGATGGGGGGGAGGGCATGAAACAGACGACCCGGTTTGGTTTAAAGTATACTTTTGCCGACAAGGAGCTTAAACAAAGCCGGGAAAGTTCAGGACCGGCCAGGGCGGTGGAGGAGACGGCCGTCAAAGCGCAGCAAGCCGCATCAGACCCCGGCTTTTCCGCAGAAATCCAAGAAAGCCTGCAGCAGGTGCTGGGAGAACTTGACAACTTAATCGGCCTGGCGAAGGTCAAAGAGCTGGCCAGGGAAATCAGGGCTTTTGTGGAAATCTGCCGCCGGCGGGAACGCTTCCAGTTGAAAAATGAAAGCCTTGTTTTACATATGATTTTTAAGGGAAATCCCGGCACTGGCAAAACCACGGTGGCACGCATCCTGGGAAAAATGCTGGCGGAACTGAAAGTTCTGCCCAAGGGACATCTGGTGGAAGTGGAACGGGCTGATCTGGTGGGAGAATATATCGGGCACACGGCGCAGAAATGCCGGGAACAGCTGAAAAAAGCCATGGGCGGCATTCTGTTTATAGACGAAGCTTATTCCCTTGCCCGGGGCGGTGCCAAGGATTTTGGCAAGGAAGCGATAGATACCCTGGTAAAAGCCATGGAAGACCATAAAAATGAAATAATTCTTATCCTGGCCGGATATGAAGGGGAGATGGAAAAATTCCTGCGTACCAATCCCGGTTTGCGCTCGCGCTTTCCCATTCATTTGCATTTTCCGGACTACAGCTGCGATGAACTTATAGAAATTGCGCAGTTAATGGTACGGGAAAGGCAATACCGGCTGTCTGTGGGCGCAGCCGAATACCTGCGGCACTACCTGCAGCAGCAGCTGGATGCAAGCCGCCCCAATTTCAGCAATGCCCGCCTGGTGCGCAACCTGATCGAAAGAGCCATCCGCCGCCAGGCATTGCGCCTCGTGGATCGCCGCATCTATACCAGGGATGACCTGATCATGCTTTTGCGGGAAGATTTTATCCAGCCGGAAGAGGAAGAAGCAATAATCCATATCTGGCAGACAGAATAAAGGGGAAATTGCCGTTAACCTTCCGATCTGTTACAATGTAGCAGAAAGGAAGGTTTTGCATGGAAAAAGCAATACTTGCCGGCTTGGAAACGGATGCACCACGGGGGAGCAGCCTGCACACCATGCGTGAGCTGGCGCAGCTGGCGCAAACGGCAGGAGCGGTGCCGGTGGCGGAAATGATACAGTCACGCTCCCGTCCCGATACTGCTTACTACCTGGGCAAGGGAAAAGCGGAAGAATTAAAGCTGGTTGCGGCGGAAACAGGCGCCGATCTGGTTATTTTTGACGACGAACTGACACCCACGCAAATCCGCAACCTGGAGAGACTGCTTAACGTCCGCGTGGTGGACAGGACCGCTTTAATACTTGATATTTTTGCCGCCCGCGCCCAGAGCAGGGAGGGCAAACTGCAGGTGGAGCTGGCGCAGCTGACTTATCTGTTGCCCCGGCTGACAGGCAGGGGGACGGAACTCTCCCGCCTGGGCGGCGGCATCGGCACCCGGGGTCCCGGTGAAACAAAATTGGAAACGGACAGAAGGCGACTGCGCAAAAGGATCAGCGACCTGCAGGCGGAAATAGAGGAGATTAAAAAGCACCGGCTGCTGCACAGGCAGGCACGCAAAAAAAATGCCATACCGGCCGTTGCTTTGGTCGGGTACACAAATGCGGGCAAATCAACACTGCTCAATACACTGGCGGCGGCGGATGTGAAGGCGGAGGACAGGCTCTTTGCCACCCTTGACCCCACCACGCGGGAAGTAGCGCTGCCGGGAGGCGGCTCCTTTTTACTGACGGATACGGTCGGCTTTATCCAAAAGCTTCCTCACCACCTGGTAGCTGCTTTCAGGGCAACTCTGGAAGAAGTGACGGCGGCGGATTTGCTGCTGCATGTGGTTGATACCGCCCACCCGCAGGCGGAGAGGCAAATGGCTGAAGTCACAAGTATCCTCAGGGATCTGGGAGCTGAAATGCTGCCTGTGCTGGTGGTTTTTAACAAAATGGACCTGCCGGAGGCATCACGCCAGTACCACCTGCTTGCCCGGCATTATCCCGAAAATGTGGCCGTTGCCGCCACAAGCGGCAGGGGCACCGGTGAGCTGCTGGCGGCCGTAGAGCGCATTCTGCGGCAGGAGGACAGGCAGCTTGATCTCCTTATTCCTTTTACACAGGCAGGTTTGTTGTCCCTGGTGAGACGGTACGGCAGGCTGGAAGCACAGGAATATTTGCCGGAGGGCATCCGCATCCGGGCGGTGCTGCCCGCCCGCTGGGCGGAAAAAATTCAACGGGAACTATGACAAAGCGAGGCGGAAGCAGAAATGTATGAAACGCTGAAAGTACAAATTGAGCTGATTGACAAACTGGAAAAAGAGCTGCAGCCGGTCTTTGCCGCCATCGAGAAAACAGCGCTGATTAACCAGGGGCGCGTCCTGCAGGCATTCCGGGAACTGCACGTAGATGAAACTTGTTTTTCCGAGTCCACCGGCTACGGCTACAACGACCTGGGAAGGGAAAAGCTGGACAGGCTTTATGCACGGGTGTTTGGCGCGGAAGCGGCCATTGTCCGGCCTCATTTTGTTTCCGGCACCCACGCCATTGCCTGTGCCCTGTACGGGGTATTAAAGCCGGGGGATACCCTGTTGTCGCTCACGGGCAGGCCGTATGACACACTGCAGAAAGCCCTGGGGCTTACCGATCGTCCTTTTGGCTGCCTGGCAGATCTGCAGATCGGCTACCGGGAGGCCGATTTTACCGCCGGCTGGGATGAAGCCAGTCTGGACAGGCTGCTGACTGCGGATACGGCAGTTATCCTGCTGCAACGCTCACGTGGCTACCAGGAACGCAGGGCACTGCTGAGTGAAGATATTGCAGCCATTGTCCGGGCGGTTAAGGCGAGACGGCCTGAAATCATCGTTTTTGTAGACAATTGTTACGGTGAGTTTGTGCAGGAACTGGAGCCCTGCCATGTGGGAGCGGACCTGATTGCCGGGTCACTGATTAAAAACCCGGGGGCCGGCCTGGCCGCCGGCGGCGGCTACATTGCGGGGAAGGCAGATTTGGTGGAAAAAGCCGCCTGGCGGCTGACTGCTCCCGGCCTGGGGGCGGAAATGGGCGCCATGGGCATCAATAAACGTCTTTACTACCAGGGGCTTTTTCTTGCCCCGCACCAGGTAGCCCAGTCCCTGAAAGGAATGGTGCTGGCCGCCGCCCTTTTTGCGCAGGCAGGTTATGATGTCAGCCCCAAGCCAAAAGAAAAAAGGGGCGATATAGTTCAGGCCATCCGGCTGGGTGATGCGGAACAAGTGAAGCTTTTCTGCCAGGCCGTCCAGGCGGCTTCCCCGGTGGACAGTTATGTGGAGCCGCAGCCGGCGCCCATGCCGGGGTATAAAGACCAGATTATTATGGCGGCGGGTACATTTGTCCAGGGTGCCAGCAGTGAATTTACTGCCGATGCACCCCTGCGTCCGCCGTATGATGTTTTTCTGCAGGGCGGCCTGACCTATGAACACCAGAAGCTGGCCCTGGCCGAAGTTTATGCCCGCCTGCACGGAGATTCAGCCTAAGTGGCTTGACATCTTTCTTTGCCAGTTTATATAATCGTAGCAGGTAGCGACAGAATTCAACAAGGAAAAGAGGAAAGACATGGCTTACACCCGGGAAGATATTATCCGCCTCGTCAACGAACTTGATATAAAATTTATCCGGCTGCAATTTGCCGATGTGCTGGGGATTCCCAAGAATGTGGCCATACCGGTGCAGCAGCTGAAAAAAGCGCTGGACAATGAGATGATGTTTGACGGCTCTTCCATTGAAGGCTTTGTCCGCATTGAAGAATCGGACATGTATTTGCGGCCCGATCTGGACACTTTTACCGTTTTCCCCTGGAATACTGCAAGCGGTACGGTGGAAGCGCGCCTGATCTGCGATATTTATAATCCGGATGGCACTCCTTTTGCCGGTTGCCCACGCAATACCCTGCGCCGCGTTCTTGCCCGGGCGGAAGAATTGGGCTTTACCATGAAGGCGGGCCCGGAAGCGGAATTTTTCCTCTTTCTGAAAGATGAAAACGGCAGGGCAACAACCAGGACACACGACAGCGGCAGCTATTTTGATTTTATGCCTGTGGACCTGGGGGAAGCCGCCCGGCGTGATATGGTGCTTGCGCTGCAGGATATGGGATTTGAAGTTGAGGCGTCCCACCATGAAGTGGCACCGGGCCAGCATGAAATAGCTTTTAAATATGCCGATGCCCTCGCCACTGCAGACAATATTGCCACGTTCAAACTGGTGGTGCGAACCATTGCCATGCGTCACAACCTGCACGCCACCTTTATGCCCAAACCCATTTTCGGCATTGCCGGCTCCGGCATGCATACCCACCAGTCCCTTTTCAAAGACGGTAAAAATGCCTTTTATGACCCGGACGCCCCTTCACAGCTGTCAGAAATCGCCCGCTATTATATCGGCGGCATTTTAAAGCATGTAAAAGGCTTCTGCGCCATCACCAATCCCCTGGTCAACTCCTACAAGCGACTTGTCCCGGGATATGAGGCACCTGTTTACATCGCCTGGAGCGAACAGAACCGCAGCCCCTTAATTCGCATTCCCGCCCGCCGGGGCGTGGGCACACGGATAGAGCTGCGCAACCCGGACCCGTCCTGCAACCCGTATCTGGCACTGGCAGTAACCCTGGCGGCCGGCTTGGACGGTATTAAAAACAAAATCGACCCGCCCGCACCGGTGGACCTGAATATTTACGATATGACGGCTGCAGAAAGACGGGAACTGGGCATAGACACCCTGCCTTCCAACCTGGGAGAAGCGCTGCAGGAATTGTCCCGCAACCAACTGATCCGGGAAACCCTGGGGACACATATCTACAGCCGCTTTGTGGAAGCAAAAACCATTGAGTGGAATGATTACCAGACACAAGTGCACCAGTGGGAACTGGACCGTTACCTGTCCGTTTTCTGATTTTGCCGGAAAAAAGCTTGCAAATTAATTAACCCGCTGCTTGCCGCGGGTTTTTTTGTATAAACTAATTGACAGGGATGAAGATAGATGCTAGTGTAGAGTTAACCACCCCCCGGGGGTAAGGGGGTATAGAGAGGTGACAACTGTGAGCACTAAAACAAACCTGACAAAAGAAACTTACCGTGTGGGCGGCATGACGTGCGCCGCCTGTGCTGCTGCCATTGAGAGGGGCCTGAAAAAAAAGACAGGCGTCTCGGACGCCGTGGTCAACTTTGCCACAGGCAAGGTAACCGTCACTTTTGACCCGCAGCAGCTTTCCCGGCAGGAAATCGGCGAGGTTATCAACGGTTTGGGATATGATTTTTTGGGGGAAGAGGCACAGGCAGAAACAAAGCTGGTTTTGCCCGTGGGCGGCATGACGTGTGCCGCCTGCGCCGCCGCCATTGAAAGAGGCCTGGCCAAAAAGGAAGGTGTGGCCGAAGCCGTGGTTAATTTTGCCGCCGGCAAGGTGGCTGTCCGCTATGACAGCAATCTCATCAGCCGTGAGGAAATTGTCGGCGTCATCGAGGGCCTGGGCTATGAAGTAAGAAATGAGGAAGCGGAAGAGGAAAGAAAGGGCGGTGACCCGGAAGAGCGGGAAAGGGCGGAACTGGCTGCACGCAAGCGCATGCTGATTTTTGTCATGGCCATTACCGTGGTTACGGAAACACTGATGTTTCTGGAATACCGATTTCATCTGCATGTTCCCTACCATGACTGGATTATGCTGGTTGCCGCCACTCCCATCGTCTTCTGGGCCGGATTGCCCACGCACCGCGGCGCCTGGCGTTCTCTCACCCACGGCAGTGCAAATATGGATGTTTTAATTTCCCTGGGCACATTGTCTGCTTACGCCTGGGGGATTGCCGCTTTCTTTATCCCCCAGGCAGTTTCATTTATGGGCATTTCCAGCATGATTATGGCTTTTCACCTGCTGGGGCGTTACCTGGAAGCCATTGCCCGCAGCAAAACCTCCGGCGCCATCCGCAAATTGCTGGAACTGGGAGCCAAGACGGCACGCATTATTGTTGACGGCCAGGAAAAAGAAATACCCGTGGAGCAGGTCCGGGTGGGAGACCTGGTGGCAGTCCGCCCCGGGGAAAAAATTCCTGTGGACGGCGAGGTAGTGGAAGGGTATACCACAGTCGACGAATCCATGGTAACGGGAGAAAGTATTCCGGTGGAAAAAACGGCGGGAGATGCCGTCATTGGGGCCACCATCAACAAAAACGGAGCCATTGTCTTTAAAGCCACCAAAGTAGGCAAAGAAACTTTCCTGGCGCAGATTATCCGCATGGTGGAAGAAGCACAGGGATCAAAAGCGCCGATTCAGGAACTGGCAGACAAAGTGACAGGCTATTTTGTACCCGTTGTCGTACTCATTGCCGTGGCCACTTTTGCCGGCTGGCTGCTCTTTGGCGGCACAGCCGCCCTGGGACGCGCGGTTTTTGCCTCCATAGCAGTGCTGGTGATTGCCTGCCCCTGTGCCCTGGGGTTGGCCACACCTACGGCAATTATGGTGGGTACGGGCCTGGGAGCGGAAAACGGCATTCTGATTAAAGATGCCACCAGCCTGCAGACAATGCAGGATATTACTGCCGTCATTTTTGACAAAACAGGCACCATTACCAAAGGGGAACCTGAAGTAACGGACCTGATCCCCGCAGGGGGTGCCAGTGAAGAAGAATTACTGCTGCTGGCGGCAAGCGGTGAAATCAGCTCCGAACACCCACTGGGGCAGGCCATTGTCCGGGCAGCAGAGGAACGGCAGCTGGCACTGCGGCAGGCGGAAAGCTTCATGGCTATTCCCGGTCACGGTATCAGGGCTATGATTGAAGGGCGTCAGGTATTTCTGGGCAACAGGAAATTGATGGCGGAACAAGGAATTGACATTGACGAAGTGGAAAGTATTCTTACCGGACTGGAGAAAACGGGCAAAACAGCAATGCTTGTTGCCGCCGACGGCAAACTGGCAGGCATCATTGCGGTGGCCGATACTGTCAAAGCTGACAGCAAAAAAGCCATAGCCGCCCTGGAAAAAGCGGGGCTGACCACTGCCATGCTGACAGGTGACAATGAAAACACGGCGAAAGCCATTGCGGGTGAAGTGGGAATTGCCCGTGTGCTGGCCCAGGTCTTGCCCGGCCAGAAAGAAGCGGAAGTCCGGCGGCTGCAGGAAGAAGGGCATCGTGTCGCCATGGTGGGCGACGGCATCAATGATGCGCCCGCCCTGGCCCAGGCCGATGTGGGAGTTGCCATCGGCACAGGCACCGATATTGCCATTGAAACCGCCGACATAACACTGATCCGGGGGGATTTAACCTCCGTGGTCACTGCCATTACCTTGTCCCGCGAAACTTTCCGGGTTATCAAGCAGAATCTTTTCTGGGCCTTCGGCTATAATATCCTGGCCATTCCCATTGCCGCTTCGGGGCGCTTAAGCCCGGCCCTGGCCGCCCTTGCCATGGCCATGTCTTCCATTTCCGTATTGTTAAATTCCCTTCGTCTCAGACGACTGAAAATTAAAACGGAGTAAACATGATGACAGGAAAAGAACAGGCAGAAAAAATTATAGCTGTTTTTCGGCGCCTAAACCCGCATCCGGCCACGGAGCTTTCTTTTGAAACTCCGTGGCAGTTGCTTGTTGCCACGGTCCTGTCGGCCCAGTCCACAGACAAGCAGGTTAATAAAGTAACACAAAAACTTTTTCAGGAATACCCGGGTCCACAGGAAATGGCCGGCCTGAGCGAGGCTGAACTGGCTGAAAAGATTAAAACGCTTGGCCTCTACCGCACTAAAAGCAAAAACCTGGTGGCAACCGCCAGGATTATTACGGAAAAATATGCCGGCAAAGTGCCCCGGACGCGGGAAGAACTGGAGCAGCTGCCGGGAGTGGGCCGGAAAACCGCCAATGTCATCCTGGCCAATGCCTTTAATCTCCCCGCCCTGGCAGTGGACACGCACGTTTTCCGGGTGGCAAACAGAACCGGGTTGGCAAAGGCCGAGACACCTCTGGCGGTGGAAGCTCAACTGACCCGCCTGCTCCCCGAAAGACTATGGAAAGATGCCCATCACTGGCTGATTCTGCACGGCCGTTATGTTTGTACGGCACGCAATCCCAAATGTAACGGCTGTCCCATCAGGGCATACTGCAGTTATCAGCTGAAAAATACGGACTAAGGGAGGTTTTGCATGTTCAAATCACTGCGCCGCCTGTTTCTTTCAGGGCTTGTAGTCCTGCTGCCCTCCATTGTTACGCTTTATGTTCTCTATTTTACTTTTAATATTATTGATTCTTTTATCGGCAGCCTGCTTAAGCTATGGCTGGGTCATGCCGTGCCGGGCTTGGGATTTTTAGTCACACTGCTGGTAATACTTGCTGCCGGTCTGGTTGCCACCAATGTGGTGGGGAAAAAGCTGCTTTCCCTTGTTGATAACGCCTTTTTGCAATTGCCTGTCATTAAACCGATTTATGCCGCCAGCAAACAGATGATAGATGCTTTTACGGCAAAACGCAGCCAGCTTTTTCAGTCTGTTGTCATGGTGGAATACCCCAGAAGAGGCATCTATGCCGTTGGTTTTCTTACCGGCAAAGGTTCCGCCGAGATCCGGGAGAAAATAAAAAAGGAAGTGGAACCTGTTTTTATTCCCACCACCCCCAACCCCACATCAGGCTTTTTACTGCTTGTCCCCGGCGACGAACTGATCCACCTGGAGATGCCCGTGGAAGAGGCGCTGAAAATGATTATTTCCGGAGGTGTCATTACTCCTCCGTGGCCCGGGGAAGAAGAAGCGGAAAAATAAAAAGCTGCAGCAAAAAAAGACACCCGGCGGTGTCTTTTTTTGCCGTCAGACAATAACAGAATGTCGGCGGCTAAAGATGACGGAAGAGACCGATCACTTTTCCGATTACCCGGATATGGGGAGAACGGATAGGTTCGTAATAGTCATTTTCCGGCTGCAGCCGGATGTAGTCTTTTTCCTTGAAAAAGCGTTTGACAGTTGCTTCACCATCCAGCATGGCGACCACAATTTCACCGTTGGCAGCCGTTTCCTGCCGGCGGACAATAACATAGTCGCCGCTGATGATGCCGGCGTTAATCATGCTGTCACCCCGGACACGGAGCAGGAAAACTGCATCCCTGTGCACCAACGTCTTTGGCAGGGGGAAATAGTCTTCAATATTTTCTTCTGCCAGAATCGGCAGGCCTGCAGTTACCTGGCCGAGGACGGGAACATGGACAACCTCCGGCACATAACTGGGGGGAGGATCATCATCAAGCAGTTCAATGGCCCGTGGTTTGGTGGGATCGCGCCGGATAAAGCCTTTTTGTTCCAGTTTGGACAGATGTGCATGTACAGTTGAACTGGAGGAAAGGCCCACAGCTTCACCGATTTCACGAACGGAAGGCGGGTAGTTTTTCGTCCTGACTTCACGCCTGATATATTCAAGTATTTGCATTTGCCTTGGCGTCAGATCGTCCACGTGCAACACCTCACTTTACCTTCATTATAACATTTTTTTCCCGGAATGGCAAACGTCCGTTCGTATTTTTTTACTAAAACTATTGACACGTACATATGTTCGTGTTATACTACAGGCAAACAAGTGTTTGGGGGTAAATGGGATGAAAACTCTCTCCGGTTTTACATACAGGCGCAGGCTGCAGGCCAAAAAACAAAAAACATTGTGCAGAATTTCCGGCTTGCTGCTGATTTGTCTTCTGGTTGTTGCCATAACTGTCTTTAACGGCGGCGTGGCCGCAGGCAGCAAAGAGGTGCGGCAAACTGTCATAGTGGCAGAAGGCGACACGCTGTGGAGCATTGCCGGGAGGTTTTTGCCGGACGGGACCGATATCCGCAGCTATATTTCCATGATTCGCAGTCACAACAACCTGGCAGGTACGCTTGTCTACCCCGGGCAGATTCTGGCTCTGCCGTAACATAACTTGTTCATTTCCGGCACAGACTAAGGGTAAAAAGCCGGGAGTGAACATCCATGACCGACTGGTTGCCGTGGGATCGCAGGGAAATTTTCCATGATGAAATTGCATCATACCCGCAAAACGATTATTTCCCGCTTACAGAAAAGGGAGAGGGAGCACAAGCCGCAGAAGAAAAGGAAGAGAAGCATGCAGGCGACGTTTAGGCGCCTGTTTTCATGTCCGGGAAAAGCGCGCAACAGGCATCATAAGACAATAACAACAGGTCAGGTGAGACTGAAAACCGGTTAACAGCTTTTGCCGTTAACCGGTTTTGCCGTGACCGCACTTAATCTGTGCCGGCAGTGCCGTTGCCGTTTGTGCGCAGGGCGAGCAGTTTATTGATGCCGTTTAAATAAGCCCGGACGGAGGCTTCAATGATGTCTGTGGAAGTGCCGCGACCGACTATTGTTTTACCCTGGTATTCCAGCATGACGGAAACTTCACCCAAAGCATCGCGCCCCTCGGTCACACCACGGAGATTGTATTTTTCCAGGCGGGGCTCTATTCCCGTAATCTTGTCAATGGCGTTATAAGCGGCGTCAATGGGGCCGGCACCTGTTTCTGTCTGCACATAAACCTGATCTTCTTTTTTCAGCTTGACGACGGCTGCGGGAATACTTTTGGATCCGCCCACAGTCTGCAGGTATTCCAGGGAAAAAGTGGGCACCGTGTAGGCCAGGCTGTCTGCCATTAAAGCTTCCAGATCTTCCGGATGGACATCTTTTTTCCTGTCTGCCAGATCCAGGAAACGGGCATAAAAGGCTTCAAATTCATTGTCTTCCAGTGTATAGCCCATTTTTTGCAGTTCATGGCGGACCGCATGGCGCCCGGAGCGGGCGGTAAGGGACATCTGGCCGGCTTTGCCGCCAATCAGTTCGGCATTGATGATTTCATAAGTCTGCATATTTTTCAGAATGCCGTCCTGGTGGATGCCGGAAGAATGGGTGAAGGCGTTGACACCGATAATGGCTTTGTTCACAGGTATGGGGATGCCCATCAGGCTGGAAACCAGGCGGCTTGTTTTATATATCTCCTTGGTATTCAAATCGTGATGGAAGTTCCCGTAATAATCTTTGCGGATCAGCATAGCCACTGCAATTTCTTCCAGGGCGGCATTGCCTGCTCGTTCGCCGATGCCGTTTATATTGCATTCCACCTGGCGGGCACCGTTCTGGACGGCGGTCAGCGAATTAATCACCGCCAGGCCCAGATCGTTGTGGCAGTGGACACTGATTGTTGCCTTGTCAATATTGGGGACACGGTTCATGATCTTCCTGATCATTTCCCCGTACTGTTCCGGCACGGCATAACCTACTGTGTCCGGCAGGTTGACGACCGTGGCGCCGGCTTTAATAACAGCTTCAATAACCCGGCACATATAATCCAGTTCACTGCGTGTGGCATCCTCCAGGGAATACTGCACATCGTCAGTATATCTTTTAGCATATTTCACCGCCTCAACCCCCATTGCCAGAAGCATCTCCGGATCTTTCTGCAGTTTATACTGCATATGAATGGGGGAAGAAGCGAGGAAGACATGAATCCGCGGGCGCTCCGCCTCTTTAATGGCTTCCCAGCAGGCGTCAATATCTCCCGGCAGCGCCCGGGAAAGGGCGGCAATAACAGGCCCTTTTACTTCCCTGGCAATAACCTGGACAGCCCTGAATTCGCCGGGAGAGGAAACGGGAAAACCGCACTCAATGATATCCACATTTAACTTGGCCAGTTGCTTGGCAATTTTTAGTTTTTCCTCCATGTTAAGCCGGGCACCCGGCGTTTGTTCCCCGTCACGCAGTGTGGAATCAAAAATAAAAACCTTTTCCGACATCAGAAATCCTCCTTGCTGTTGTCATTAAATATCAAAACCCCCTCACCCGTATAGAGGCGAAGGGGTCC
>DUUE01000089.1 GCA_012841735.1 Bacillota bacterium
CCCAGCAGGCTCAGGACAAGGACGGCAATAATCACAGTAACCAGCGCCGCTCCTTTTTCCTGCCGCACATATCTCATTATCCTCACATCCAGGTATTTTTTTCCTGATTCTTAGTGTCATTATACCGTAGGATAGTAGCAAAAACAACTGTATTTCTATGATAATTGTTTACTTTTGTCCTATTTTCCCGAAAAGTGAAACATGCTGTCCTTGCCGGTGCCGTTTTCTGCCATGCTCCTGCCTGCTTTGCTGCCGGGGGAAATAAAAACGCGGCCAAGCCGGCCGCGGTGCGGGTCTTTACTGTAAAAGCATGCGGTCAGAGCGCAGTTTGGTGCCGCTTTTTGCGGCAAAAAGGGCAACCAGCTCCTCCACCGTCATGCCTTCCCGCTGCGGTCCCGCGAGGTCCAGGATGATGCGCCCCTTGTCCATCATAATGGTTCTGGTGCCGACGGTCAGGGCATCCTGCAGGTTATGGGTAACCATAAAAGTGCTGAGCCTGCATTCCGTCACAATCTCGGTCGTCAGCTGCAGGACTTTGGCGGCGGTAACCGGATCCAGGGCGGCAGTATGTTCATCCAATAGAAGCAGTTTGGGACGGACAATGGTGGCCATGAGCAAGGTTAATGCCTGGCGCTGTCCGCCGGAAAGCAGTCCCACCTTATCCTGCAGGCGGTTTTCCAGACCCAAACCCAAGACAGACAGCCGTTCCCGGAAGAACTCTCTCTCTCCCCGGCGGATGCCGCGGGTTAGGTTGAGGGGCTTGTTTTTGCCGTAAGCTATGGCCAGATTTTCTTCAATGCTCATATCGTAGGCCGTGCCCATAAGCGGGTTCTGGAACACACGGCCGATCCAGCGCGAGCGCCGGTATTCCGGCATACCGGTAATGTCTGTACCGTCCAGAATGATCCTGCCCGTATCGGCCTCACAGACGCCGGAAATACAGTTCAGCAGCGTAGACTTGCCGGCGCCGTTGCTGCCGATGACAGTCATAAATTCACCCTGCTCCAGGTGCAGGCTGACATCGTCCACAGCCACTTTCTCGTCGGCAGTGCCGGCATGAAAACGTTTACTCAAATGCTCAATGGTAATCATGGCATCCACCCGCTTCTACCTGCCGGGCAGGCGCTGCGCCTGCCTGGCAAACATTTTTTTCAGACCGCCGGCGGAGAGAGCGACGGTCACAATAACGGCTGAAATCAGTTTCAGGTCGGTGGCCGGCATGCCCAGGTCCAGGGCGACGGCAATGACAACCCTGTAAAGCACGGAGCCAAGGACAACTGCCGCCAGTCGGCGCCAAAGCGGCTTGCTGCCAAAAACCACTTCGCCGATAATCACGGAAGCCAGGCCGATAACCACCATGCCCAGGCCCATGCCTACATCGGCGTAAGACTGGTACTGGGCAATCATGCTGCCGGCTGCGGCCACCAGGCCGTTGGACAAAGCCAGGCCCAAAAGCTTCATCTTGTTGCTGTCAATGCCGCAGGCCCGCACCATCACTTCATTGTCGCCCGTGGCACGCAGGGCAAAGCCCAGGCGTGTCTGCAGGAAAAGATAAAGCAGCAATACAATCAGTATGATGACAAGCAGGGCACATGCCAGTTTGTCAATGCTGTCCGGCAGCAGGCTGCTGAATAGATGGTACAGGGAAGGTTTGTTTATTAAGGGAATGTTGGCCCTGCCGTCCATTACCCGCAGGTTGAC
>DUUE01000448.1 GCA_012841735.1 Bacillota bacterium
AAATTTTGAGCCGGGGCGGTCGCCCCGGCCTTGCTTTAAAGATTCCGCTCGGTATATTCGCCACTTATGCCGGGAAAGCCTCTGCCGGAGGAACAAAAACGTTACCGCAGAAAACCTGTCATGCCGGGCTTTGGGACCGGCCGGGCCGGTGCAAAACTCACTGCAGCTTTGGGCAGTGACAGAAAATATTAATTGCAAAAATTCGGGTATTATAGTAGTATGCAAGTTAATAACCGTAAGTAAAGATACCGGCCTTGCCAAAGCAGTCCCTGCACTGTATAAATTCTGGAGGAGATTTTATGAAAAACAAAATTATAATTGTTATCAGCCTTGTCATCCTTGCCGTTCTTTCTCTCACCGCCTGTACGCCGTCACAAAACTCCGACCCCACAGAAAATTTAACTGCCCAAATAGAAACTTTAAATGCCCGGATTAAAGATTTGGAAGAAGAAAATCAGGCACTGAAAGCGCAATTAAGCAATCAAACCGAAGACTCCCCGAACCTGTTGATCACAGCCTTGAAGACCATGGAATTGCTGAAAAATAAGGAGATGGCCAAACTGGCAGATATGGTCCACCCGCAAAAAGGATTGCGCTTCAGCCCTTATTTCTTTGTTGATGTGCAAAATGACAAAGTATTTAACGCGCAGCAGGTTGCCGGGTTAAATGAAGATACTGCCGTGTATACCTGGGGTGTTTACGATGGCATTGGTGAACCCATAGAATTAACCTTTAATGATTATTATGACAAGTTTGTTTATGATGAGGATTTCCTTAATCCCCACCTTATAGGCAACAATACTCCCATCGGTTCCGGAAACACCGTTGACAATGTAGCCGAAGCTTATCCCGACGGCACTTTTATTGAGTTCCATTTCACCGGCTTTGCACCTGGTTATGACGGCATGGACTGGCGCAGCTTACGCCTGGTATTTGAACAAAACGAAGGAAAGTGGTATTTGGTCGGTATCATTCATGGTCAATGGACCATTTGAGCCTAAAAGTCCGGCAGAAGCCATGGCCTGGCGGTGGAAGCCAGCTGTGGGCCGGCGGACTTGCCGGGCGAAAATAAGAGTATGACCGCAAAAAACCGGCCCTGCCGGGCTTTCAGGCCCGACGGAGCCGGTTTTTCTTCTTTCCCGGGTGCAGGTCGCAGGCATCCCGCAGCTACTCCAGGCCGTCGTTGCACTGCACCAGGACTTTGAGGTTTTCACCGCTCATGTGCGCATCATAAGCTTCTTTCACCTGCTCCAGCGGGAAGACTTTGGCCGTAAAGGGCTTCAGGTTCAGCCTGGGCAGTAATTGCAATGCCCGCGGGAAAGCATACGGGGCCACATAAAACCCTGAAATGGTTAATTCATTAAAATAGCAGTATTTAAAGAGATTGAGCGGCATTTCAAAATCACCGGGATACATGGCGCCGTATAGCAGGGTGCCGCCTTTGGCGGTAATGCGGGGCAGGTTGCCCACAGCCGCAGGCGCCCCGGACACATCCAGCACCACGTCAAAGCCCAGGCCGCCGGTGATGCGCAGTGCTTCTTCCACCACATCCTGGGTGGCGGGGTCGATTACATATTCCGCCCCGAAGGATAAGGCAATTTCTCTCCTGTCGGCCACAGGTTCGATCAGGGTCAGGGATGTTGCCCCGTACATTTTAACCATCTGCAATGACAGCAGGCCGATGGGGCCGCCGCCGCTGATGACAACCCGGCTGCCCGCTTTGGGGCTCATCCTGTCCATGGCGCGCGTGGCAATGGCCGCAGGTTCCAGCAGGCAGCCTTCTTTCAGGCTGACATTGCCGGGTAGTTTATACACCTGGGACTCATGCCAGACCACATATTCCGCCATGCCAGGGCGGTGATATTCATCGGTATGTTCACAGAACTGCTGCTGCCCGTTCTGGCAATAATAGCAGGTGCCGCAAAAACGCAGGAAGTTGGCGGCAACGCGGTCACCTACTTTCAGGCCCTTTTTCGTTGCTTTTTCCCCCAGTGCCTCCACCACGCCGGAAACTTCGTGTCCCAGGCCGATGGGCACCTCGGTGCCGAAAATCCCTTCCGCCACATGGGGGTCCGAACCGCAGATGGAACAGTAAGCCACCCTGATTTTCACATCTTCCGGACCAACCTCCTGTTCCGGGTAATCAAGCAGTTCCACCCGGCCGCGTTTGGATTCATCCGGATCTTTCAGGTTGCCGATTTTTGTTATCGCCGCTGTTTTCATCACAGCACCTCCGGTCACGAAATTATACTTTATTTCTCCAGCACATCACGGACGGCACGTACCGTGGCCTCCGTGTCATACCCGTATTTGGCACGCAGTTCTTCCCCGCTGCCAAAGCCGGCATAGACCTGCGGAATCCCCAAACGGCGGAAAGCTTTGGGATAAATACCCCGGTCCACCAGCAGGTCGGAGATGGCGGTGGCCAGGCCACCATACATCAGGTGGTCCTCCAGCACCACAATCCGCCCCGTTTCCTCCACCGCCCGGAGGACAAGGTCTCTATCCAGCGGCTTAATGGTAAACATATCAATCACGCGCACGGAAACGCCCTCCGCTTCCAGGCGGACGGCCGTCTCCAAAGCCTGAAACACCATTTCACCATGGGCAAAAATGGTGACGTCCTTCCCTTCCCTGGCGACAATTCCTTTGCCGATTTCGTATTTTACGCTACCTTCTTCGTAAATCACCCTGTCTTTTTTCCCCTGGGCCAGGCGGATAAACATGGGGCCCGGATATTCCATGCTGGCCCATAAGATATCCCTGATCATATTGGGGTCGCCGATGGAAATGACTGTCATGTTGACAAGGGAGCTCATCAGGGCAATATCTTCCATGGCGTTATGGGTAGACCCGCCCTCGGAGGTCAGCCCGCCGCCGGTGCCGATCAGGCGCACAGGCAGGTTCTGATAACACACATCCGTCCTCACCTGCTCGCATGCCCTCATGGTCATAAAAGGAATCATGCCCATAATTACAGGTATGTTGCCTTCCAGGGCAAGGCCCGCGGCAATGCCCACCACATTCTGCTCCGCAATGCCCACATCGACAAAACGGTCGCCGCAGTCACGCTTAAAAGCCTTCAGGGCCGCCCCCGTATCGGCGGTGAGCACCCAGAGTTTATCATTTTTCAAGCCGATTTCGTGCAGCGTATCACCGATAACAGTCCTGCCGGAAAGAAAAAACTGGCCAAAATTAAAGGTTACGCCCATTGCTTTCCACCCCGCTTTTACCGTAAGTCGCTTCCAGGTCTCTCAGTGCCCGCTGCAGGTCTTCTTCACTCAGGGCACCGGCATGCCAGCCGATATCCCGCTCCATAAAGGAGACTCCTTTTCCTTTGATCGTACTGGCTACAAGTACTGTGGGCTGCAGTGAACCGGGATCGGGCAGGCTGTCCAGGGCGGCCACGATTTCCGCCATCTTGTGCCCGTCCAGTTCAATTACACGCCAACCGAAAGCTTTCCATTTATCCACATACGGCTCCAGGTGAATCATGTCTTCCGTGTAACTGGTCATCAGCTGCCTGTTGCGGTCCACTATCCCGATCAGGTTGCCCAGTTTATAAGAGCTTGCCGCCATGGCCGCTTCCCAGATGGAGCCCTCACAGGTTTCCCCGTCACCCATAAAGCAAAATACACGGTGTTTCTGCCCTTTCTGCCGGGC
>DUUE01000067.1 GCA_012841735.1 Bacillota bacterium
GATAACGGCAGTGAGCCCTTCACGGATGTCTTCACCGGTAATATTGGCCTCATTCTCTTTCAGGATGTTCTGCCTCCGGGCATAATCGTTAAAAATACGGGTCAGCGCCATTTTGAAGCCCATTTCATGTGTCCCGCCCTCCTGGGTCCTGATATTGTTGGCGAAGGACAGGATCAGTTCATTGTAGCCGGTATGATACTGCAGGGCAATTTCCACCTGGCTTGTTTCAGCCTTTTGCTGTTCAAGGTAAATGACTTTTTTATGCAGCGGCTCCCTGTTTTTGTTCAGGTATTCCACAAAAGATTTGATGCCGCCGTCATATTTGTAGACTTCCCTGACTTCCTCCTCACCGCGCCTGTCTTCGAGAGTAATGCGGATGCCTTTGTTCAAAAAGGCCAGTTCCCGCAGGCGCTGCGACAGAGTGTCAAAATCAAAATTCAGGGTCTCAAAAATCTCACTGTCCGGTAAAAAAGAAATTTTCGTCCCTGTTTTGCGGGTTTTTCCCGTTACTTTCAGCTGGGAGACAGTTTTCCCCCGCTCAAAGCGCATATGATGAATTTTACCGTCGCGGTAAACTTCCACTTCCAGCCATGCAGAAAGGGCGTTTACCACTGAAACCCCCACGCCGTGCAGGCCGCCGGAAACTTTGTAGCCTTCCCCGCCGAATTTTCCGCCGGCATGCAGCATTGTCAGCACTACTTCCACCGCGGGTTTTTTCATTGTTGCCTGTTCGCCCACGGGTATGCCGCGACCGTCATCCACTACTGTTACCACATTGCCTTTATCCAGGCGGACATGAATGTTTTCACAGTATCCGGCCAGGGCTTCGTCTATACTGTTATCAACAACTTCATAAACAAGATGATGCAATCCGCGGGGACCGGTGGAACCAATATACATCCCCGGCCGTTTTCTTACCGCTTCCAGGCCCTCCAGGACCTGAATCTGGGATTCATCATAATGGTTGTGCTGCCCATTTAAAGCCTCTGACACACTCCTACCTCCCGTCGCCCCTAATCTCTTTCTTTGTCAAAACTGTTTTCCTGGAAACGTTTTTTCAGTGTCACGGGGGCTATGGGTGAAAAACTGACCCCCTTGGTCGTTACAATGAATGCTTTAATTTCTTCCCTGCTTAATTCATCCGTATGGCCTGCACTCTGCAGGAATTCCCTGTTACACTGCCTGTCCTGAATGGCAATGGTAAAGATACCGACAATATCTTCCCCTGCCACCACACGGGAACCTCCAATATGAAGAAACATGTCCGTCCCCCTTTGCTTTTTTAGCTAGTCTGCCCAAAATCTTCCCTTTTACAGCACAGGCAGTATCTTTCCTGTGCCTTTTTCACCAATGGCAAGCCGCAGTCCGCACATACGGGAACTTCTTCCCGCACAGCCTGTTTCTGTTTTCTTTTCATGGTAATAAACAGTTTTTTCATGCTGTCCGCCAGTTCCTCCGGCAGGTTCACTCCGGCAAATGCAGCTTCAATGGCAGCCAGGTCCGCCGCCGTCAACGGTTCAGCAGACAGTTTTTCCTGCCCTCCCGCCGCCACAGCCTGTGTTTTCTGCTGCACAGTCCCCACCAGAAAACGAATATCTTTTAACAGCCTGGTACGCTGCAGGCGGTTCAGCTTTTTGATGAACTGCTTTTTCTGTAAGGCAAGGTGCTGTGCCCAAACCGAATCACTTACACGTACCAGGAGCGTTCCCCTCTCCAGGGCAAAAGCCTGCGTTTTGGCGGCAACATAAACTCCTGCCGCCTCGGGCCAGGAATCAATCAGCAACTGTTCCGTAATTTTCCTGGCGGCAGGCATTTTTTTAAATGTTTTTGGTAAAATGTCAGAGATGTGATTCACTTGGAAACACCTCTCCCCGGGTGATGGTAAACAACTTGCCGCTGCGCCGGAAAAAAGCAAAACGCTCGGCGGCGGTAGCCGTCAGCATGGTCTGCACCCTGCCCTCAATACTCTCTACCAGCAGCTTCCTCCTTTTGCCGTCCAGTTCGGAAAAGACATCATCCAAGAGCAGTAGCGGGAATTCTCCGCTCTCACCCCTGATAAATTCAATTTCCGCCAGTTTCAGCGCCAGGACAAGCGTCCGCTGCTGCCCCTGGGAAGCATAAAGATGGGCAGATTTTCCATTGATTAATAATCTAACATCATCCCGGTGCGGCCCCACCAGTGTCTGGCCCAGGCGGGCTTCCCGCCGCGCCTGCTCCCGCAAAACGGCAAGAATACCGCTTTGCAGTTCATCTTCACCGGCCCCCTCCCGCAGGGGTACGGCGGACTGGTACTGCAGCACAAGTGTTTCTTCCCCGCCGGTAAGACGGCGGTGCGCCAGGCGGGACAGCAGGCTTAATCTCCTCAGGGCAAAAAGGCGGCGTTGCATAATACGGGCTCCCAGCACAGCCAGCTGTTCATTCCAGCTTTCCAGTTCGGGTGACCCCAGGCTTTTTTCCTGCCGCAATTTGAGCAGCCGGTTACGCTGCCGGAGTACCCGGGAAAAGCGCTTTAATTCAATTTCATAAATAGGGTAAATTTTACTGATTTGTTCATCAAAAAATTTCCTGCGCTGCTGCGGCGCTCCTTTGACAATGGCCAGATCCTCCGGGGTAAAAAGGACGGGGTAGAGCCGGCCCAGGTAGTCGGCACGGGGAAGCTGCAGGCCGTTGCTGCTGTAGAGCTTCTGTTTCGGATTTTGCCGGCATAAGAGGTGCAGTTTCTCAGCTCCCCTTTTATGGACGACGCGGACGGCAACTTCACAACTGTCCTGTCCCCAACGGATCAGCTCCTCATCGTTCCTGGTGCGGAAGGAACGTCCGGTGGCGGCAAAAAACAGTGCTTCCAGCAGGTTTGTTTTGCCCTGTGCATTCTCTCCCACAAAAAAATTCAGCCGTTCATCCAGTGTAAGTTCCAGCTGGCTGTAATTGCGGAAGTTATGTAATTTCACAGCTTCTATATACAAGACAGTCTCCTTTGCTCACAAGGGCTACTTTTTAATGGGCAAAACAAGATACAGCCAGTCCGGGTAAAGAGCATCTTTCATTACCAGCGGCAGGGAGGATGAGGTAAATTCCAGCGAACATTCCTCGCCTTCCACCACCCGCAGCATGTCCAGCAGAAAACGGACATTAAAGGCAATTTCCACGCCTTCACCCTGCAGTACAAGCGGCAGTTTCTCCTGGATTTTGCCGTATTTTGAAGCCGCTCTGATGACCATCAGCCCGTCCCCCAGGGAAAGGTAAACCACATTGTTTGTTCCTTCCGCCAGCAGGGAAGCTCTCTCCAGGGCCTGCAGCAGGGCGGAAGTGGCAATTATGGCACGGCCGCCATATTTTTGGGGAATAACCCTTTCAATTTCGGGAAATTTTTCATCAAGCAGCCGGGAAGAAAAACGGATATTTTCGCCGGCCAGTGTAAAAAGATTAGGGTAAACCGCCGCCTGCAGCACTGCATCGTCTGTAAATATGCGGGCGGCTTCCTGCAGCGTTTTGGCCGGTACCAGAAAAGAGCCTTCTCCGCTGGTGTTTTGCACAAAGCAGTGAGTGACTGCCAGACGGAAGGTGTCGGATGCGGCCAAAGTCAGCTTTTTCCCTGCCAGGGTAAAATACACACCGGTAAAAGCGGGCTTGCCCTCATCCTGGGAAGTGGCAAAAAGTGTCTGGCGCAGAGCCCGTCGCAGTTCTTCCGCCGTCAGCGCAAAACTGCAAACGGGTGCGGAAGCTGATTGCTGCGGTTCCATGGCAGGATAGTCAGCCGCGCTGAAGCCGTACAGCTCAAATTCTGACTGTCCTCCGGTAATCTCCGTCAACAAGTTTTCTCCCCGGACGTGAATACTGACGCTTTCCTGCGGCAGGCGGCGCACAATTTCCGTAATTTTACCGGGCAGCACAACCTGGCCGCCCTCACCATGCGGTACCTGGCAAACGGTACTGATGCTCATTTCCAGGTTGGTGGCGGTAAGAGTAAGTTTATGTTTGTCAGAGGAAAAAAGCACGCCTTCCAGGACAGGGATGGGACTTCTCTGCTGAATTGCCCTGGAGACAATCTGGAGTTGTTCGGCCAATACTTTTTGCGGGACAGATATGTTCAATCCAATCACCTCTGAATTTGTAATGAGGATGCGAGGAAAGAATTTTAGTCCTGTCTTACTGTCTTTATGAATGAAAAAAAGCAGCAGTATCCGTAATAGTTGTTGTGGACAGTGTGTATAAAGGGGGAAAAGCCGGAGGGGGCGGACTTTACCCGCTGGGGATGAATTGTGGAAAGAAAAGATATTTTATCCACACGGGGCACATATCCACAGTTGGAGAAAAATTATCCCGTGTTTGTCAGGAGCCAATACGCAAGTTATCCACAGGTTATCAACAATTGTTAATTTTTTCGACTATCTGTTCGATGGTGGCGCGCAGCTGCTGATCTGTTTTTAAATCGGCGGTTATTTTTTTGTGGGCATGCATAACTGTAGTGTGATCACGTCCACCAAATTCTTCCCCTATCTTCGGCAGTGATGCGTCTGTCAGCTCCCGGCAGAGATACATGGCTATCTGCCGCGGCAGAGCCACATTTTTTGTTCTTTTTTTGGCTTTCAGTTCTTCCGGTTTTAAGGCAAAGTGGGAAGCAGTTTCTTTTTGAATTGTTTCAATGGTTATAAGTTTATGTTTTTCAGTTTTGGATAAAATACCTTCCAGGGCTTCTTCAGCCAGAGTAATGTCTATTTTCCTGTTTGTCAGTGACGAATAAGCAATGACACGAATAAAAGCGCCTTCCAGTTCACGGATGTTTGTGACAATATTGTTGGCAATGTATAAAATCACATCATTACTAATGGCAATTTTCTCGGTGGTGGCTTTTTTGCGCAAAATGGCAATTCTTGTTTCCAGGTCGGGCGGCTGAATGTCTGTAATCAGTCCCCATTCAAAACGTGAGCGCAGGCGGTCTTCAAGAGTGGGAATTTCTTTGGGCGGGCGGTCGCTGGAAATGATAATCTGTTTATTGCTTTCGTGCAGTGCATTAAAGGTATGGAAAAATTCTTCCTGTGTCTGTTCTTTCCCTGCCAGAAACTGGATATCATCAATGAGAAGAACATCAATTGTCCGGTATTTATTGCGAAATTCCACTGTTTTATTGTCACGGATGGCGTTAATGAATTCGTTGGTAAACTTTTCCGAAGTAATATAGAGCACACGGTATGAAGGGGAAATCTCCAGCACATGGTGGCCGATGGCATGCATCAGGTGGGTTTTGCCCAGCCCCACCCCGCCGTAAATAAAAAGGGGATTGTAAGCACGTGCCGGTGCTTCGGAGACAGCCAGCGCCGCTGCATGGGCAAAACGGTTGCTGTTGCCGATGACAAAAGTTTCAAAAGTGTATTTGGGGTTTAACCACGAAGACGGCAGGGCCGGTGCTTGTCCGTGCTGCCTGTGCGGCAGGGGGATAACTTCCGTATCACTGTTTAAAAAGTCATTTGAGTCCGCAAAATGCGGTGTCGTAAAATGGACTTGCAGCACGTTGTTGTCCGTCACTTCCTGCAGGCTGTTTTCAATCATGTCGGTATACCTGCCCTGGAGCCAGTCCTTGGTAAAATCATTGGGGACACTGATGACCAAAGTTTGATTATGGAGAGAAACGGGCTTAGTTGTTTTCAGCCAGGTTTCAAAGCTTGGTTTACTGATCTTTTTTTCAATTTCTGCCAGTGTTGCCTGCCAGATTTCCAGCAGATCCTGTTCCATTGCCGTACCTCCTATATGAAAAAATATTCACAGGCAAAACGGCTTACCCCTCTTGTTTACAGGGGTTATCCACAATTGGCGCATTTTATCCACAGCTAATGTGGATAAAAGAGAAAAACAGCCTTTGGTAAGGCTTTTTCCTGCAATAAACATTGAGTTATCCACAACTGGGACAAATATACGTTCAGCAGTAGAACTAATACAACCTTTTGCCGGCGCCTGGCAAAATAATCGTAACATACCAACTTTATCTTAACAAAAGTTAAGACCTGCCGCAAGAGTGATTGTCAGATCTGCCGGAAGCGGCGCGGTGACGTTGCGGGGTGCATGTGGCAAGCCTTGACAGCATATTTTGAAACAGTTATAATCACAATGATGTACACTGGGAGGGCTGTTGATTTGCAGCCGTTGACGGGAGGTGGGAAATGTGAAGCGGACATATCAGCCAAAAGTGAGAAAGAGAAAAAAAATGCACGGTTTTCGCAGACGCATGTCCACGGCTGCGGGTCGGTTGATTATTAAAAGAAGGCGGGCCAAAGGCAGAAAAAGGCTTTCTGCTTAATAATACTCGGTCTGATGATGAAAAAAAAGGGAAGCATTACTAAAAATTATGAATATCAGCAAGTCTTTCAAAACGGCACTTCCGTGGCAACACGCACTTTTGTCCTCTATCAGTTAAATACAAAGCAAAGTGAAAATCGTGCCGGCTTTATCGTCAGTAAAAAAGTAGGCAATGCAGTTACCAGAAACAGGGTCAGAAGATTAATGCGGGAAAGCTACCGGCTTTATGCCGGAAAATTGCGCCGGGGGTATGATCTGGTTTTTATCGCCAGGCCTGCGGCAGCAAAAATTAGTTTTATGCAGGCCGCCGCCGATATGGAAAGAGTCTTACAACGGGGCGGCCTGTTTTCAGTGGCAGACAATTAGACGGCATGCACGTTTAGTGGCAAAAGGTGATGAAAATGAAAGAACTGGCTCTGTTGTGCCTGCATTTTTACCGCAAATTTATTTCCCCGCTGAAAAAGCCCACATGTCGTTTTACACCCACCTGTTCCCAGTATGCCATTGAAGCTGTGGAACGTTACGGAGTATGTCGGGGAGCATGGATGACCGTGTGCCGTCTGTTGCGCTGTCATCCGTTTCATCCCGGAGGATATGATCCGGTAGAGGACAGAGAAAAGGAGGCCGTTCATGATTAGCGCCATTGTGGAAGTTCTAAACAGTATCTTGCTGGCAATAAACGGTTTTACAAATAATTACGGTCTGTCTATCATTATCCTGACTATACTGGTCAGGGTGGTTACCTGGCCATTAATGAGCAAGCAGCTTGCTTCGGCGAAAGCGATGCAGGAGTTGCAGCCGGAAATTAAAAAGTTGCAGGAAAAATATAAAAACGATAAAGAAAAATTAAATGCGGCAACTTTGGAATTATGGAAGAAACATAAAATTAACCCTGCAGCCGGCTGCCTGCCGCTCCTGATCCAATTACCCATTTTATGGGCAGTTTTTCAGCTTTTGAAATCACCGCCTGAGCTGGCGGAACAAAGTTTTTTCCTTCTCGGCGTAGACATGCGTCTTGCCCTGAAAACTACTATAGACGGCGTCACCCAATGGCAGCCGCATCCCGGTTATTGGATTCTGATCCTGCTTTCAGGTGCCACAACCTGGATTCAGCAAAAAATTATGATGACAGACAAGTCGCAACAGGCGATGATGATTGCCATGCCGCTTATTCTTTTGTATTTAAGTATCAGCTTTCAGGCCGGGCTTGTACTGTACTGGGTTGTCAATAATTTGCTTTCCATCGGACAGCACATGCTCATTAACCGGCGGCCTTTGAAGGGAGCGGTCAGTGAAGAATGAAAAGTGTGGAAGTTACGGGGAAGACAGTAGAGGAAGCAATTAAAAAAGCATTGGAACAACTGGAACTGCCCGTTGAACGGGTGGAAGTGGAAATCCTGGCGGAACCAAGCAGCGGGCTGTTCGGCCTCATCGGTTCCAAGCTGGCACGTGTCCGTGCCACGGAAA
>DUUE01000381.1 GCA_012841735.1 Bacillota bacterium
ATTGTTCAGCTCCGTCTGCAGCCCGTCCAGGCCGGCCAGTAATTCCGTGAAATCAAGGGCGGCCGTGCTTTTGACTTTTTGCTGCAGGTTCCTGTTCCAGTTGTCGTCCCGCGCCTGCATGAGGGCGTCTATTTTTTGCTTCAGTTCCAGAGTACCGAAGCCGCCGCCAATATAAGCCATGCCCTGCGGCGCCAAAACACGGTAAATTTCCCGGAAGGCCCGCTTTTTGTTTTTCCACTGATAAAGGGAACCCCTGCTGATGACAAGGTCAACGGAATTGTCTTTCAGGGGCAGGTTGCACACATTGCCCCACAGGGTGTTGACCCGGCCGCCCAGGCCCGTTGCGGCTATATTCCGGACGGCAATGGCCAGCATTTCCCGGGAGTAATCCAGGAGATAAACCGTCAAATCCGTTATCTGCGCCAGGGCTATCCCCAGGCAGCCTGTTCCTGTTCCTATGTCCAGGCAAATACCGGATGTAATCTTTGTTTTTTCTTTAATCCGGGCGGCAATTACAGGGTAGATGGGAGCGAATACTTCCCTGGCCGTCCGGTCGTAACTTTCCGCACACAGCAAGTGGTCGGTACAGGTTGTTGCGGCAAGCAGTTTGTCAAAAATGATCCCGAACATCATCTCCCTGTTGGCGGGAGTTATTTCGAAAAGCAGGATATCGTCCCTGGCGCGGATACGGTTCAGAAACTCCGTATCCTTTTTTTTCAGCACCCCGAGGACGGGCAGGGGTGAGTCGAGGACGGCAAAAACTTTTTCCTGAAAACGGTGTGCGTCGTTTTCAAAAAATCCCAGCTCGTCCATAATCACCAGTTCCGGCTTTTCCCGGAGGCATTCATCCAGGATTTTGACACCGTAAGCATCAAAAGTTGCCGGCAGTGAAACCCAGTAATTGTCGCCAATGCAACGGCCGATAAATTTATCATCGCTTACTTCCACCGGGTGGCGAATATCCTCCAGGTAAAACCCGGTCAGTTTCTTCTCCTGGTAGTAGCGGGAAGTTCTGAAGCCGGCGACCTGTGACAAAGGCAGGCTGCTTGCCAGGTGATTAAGCAATGTGCTTTTCCCCGCCCGCAGGTCACCTGTCAGAAAAATATTTTTTATCACCGTATCACCCCGTCCGGAGATTGACTCCTTTTTCTGCTCCACCTGTATAACCAAGAACATAAAGCATTATATGTTCACCGGCCCGTTATGTCAATAGATACATAGCGGACTGGCAGCTAAACGGACCGGCAGCACGCTGTTTTTGTCCGGTCCCGCTAGGTGAGCAAAAGCAGGCTCACGGCCATGACCAGCATGCCGGCAATGACACCGTAGATGGCAAGGTGAGCTTCACCGTATTCGCGCGCCGTCGGCAGCAGTTCGTCCAGGGAAATGAATACCATAATACCGGCCACCAGGGCAAAAATGCTGCCGGAGACAACATCATTATAAAAAGGCAGCAGGAAGAAATACCCCACCAGGGCTCCCAGGGGTTCGGAGAGGCCGGACAGGAAGGAGAGCAGGAAGGCTTTGCGGCGGCTGCCTGTAGCCAGATAAACGGGAACAAAAACGGCGATACCTTCCGGTATATTATGGATGGCAATGGCTATGGCAACGGCAATACCGACGGAAGTGTCCTGCATGGCGGAAATAAAAGCGGCAAGACCTTCGGGAAAATTGTGGACGGCAATGGTTAAGGCGGTAAACAGCCCCATGCGCAGCATTCTGTCTCCGCCGTCTTTACAGTCTGTGCAGCTTTCAATTCTGCGGACTTCATGAGGATTGCCCGTTTCCGGGACCAGGCGGTCGATGACGGCGATCAGCAGAATCCCGGCAAAAAAGGCTGCGGTGGCGGCCCACGAACCGGGTCCCTGTCCCAGAGCAGATGTCAATTTCTGTTGTGCTTCCGGGAGGATTTCCAGAAAGGAGATGTAAATCATTACTCCGCCCGATGCTCCCAGGGCCAGGGAAAAAAAGCGGGTATTTGTCCTGCCGGTAAAATAAGCCAGCAGGCTGCCGACACCGGTAGCCAGCCCGGCCAACAGTGTAAGGCCAAAAGCAAAGAGCAGAGACGGTTCCTGCAATAAGATCCCTCCTGTAAGAAAAACCTGACGTTCCTATTATACCATGTCCGTCTTATTTTGGCTGCAACTTGCCCGTCGTTTTCAATCGTCTGACGCCGGCCTTTTCGTTTTTGCCCGTACCGTAAAAATGAAACCGGCATTTACTTGCCCCGTGTGAACACAAGGGCAGGATAATCCCGCTGATCGCTTCTGTCTAATCCTGCGCTTTGACCCTGCCCGGTACGGTAAATTTAAAATTTTTTCCTGGCACAGCAGGCGATTTGTCCGGTATAATCAGCAGTAGGGCAAACTTGCCGCCACCTGCTGTAACCTTTTTGCCACTTATACGTTTTTATAAATAGGAGCGGAAAAGAGGTGCGGGACTGGTGCCGGAAACCGGGAAAGCAACTGAAACGGCTCGCCACAAAAAGGAAACAGTGCCGGAACTGGAGTATCTGATGCGCCGCTACGGTGATCAGGTGGTGCGTCTTGCCTTCTCTTATCTGCATGATGTGGAGGATGCCAGGGACACGGCACAGGAGGTATTTCTGCGCGTTTATCGTTTCCTGCCCAGATTCAGGGGGAAAAGTGTGCCCTATACCTGGATCTACCGGGTCACGGTAAACCTCTGCCGTGATCGCCTGCGCAAAAAGTACCGTTACCAGTGGCAACTTTATGACGATCTTGAGCTGCCCGCCGGTTTTAACACGGAAAGCCAGGTGTTGTCCGGGCTGGAGCAGGAGGCTTTGTTTGCAGCCGTAATGAATTTGCCGGCTGAATTCAGGGAAGTAATAATCCTTTATTATCTGAACCAGTGTGATGTAAAAGAGATTGCAGAAATCACCGGTATCAGCAAAGCCCTGGTCAAAACAAGGCTTTTCCGGGCGAGGCAGAAACTGAAAGCGCTTTTACTGGAAAGCGGGGTGGTGGACAGTGCGGAAGAAAACATGTGACGAACTGCTGGAAAACCTCCCCCGGGTGCTGGCAAGCAGCATGAAAGATTTAACTTTTACGGAAAGCATGCGGCAGCATGTTTATGAACGCATCAGTGCTGAAAAAGCTTCCGGGCCTGCCTGGCGCAGGCGGCTTCCCGCCGTTGCTGCCGCCTTGCTTGTTGTGTGCCTTGCCGGCCTGCTCCGCTTATTCGACCGGGCTTCCCCGCCGGAAAGGCAGCCCGCCCCCTACGGCTTTACGGAGGTGGAGGCACTTGATATTGACCTGGACGGGGAGGAACCGCTGGAGCTGGTAAATACCTGGCGTGTCCGCGGGACGGGCAGCGGGGAGATGCTCCTGGCTCTAATCTGGGAACGGGACCTGTCCGGCCAGTTGCGTGTTATTTCCACGCATACGGTGGAAGGGACGGAATTTTTACCTCTCCTGGTGCTGACTCCGACCGCAGAGAGGAGGAGTCTTGTCCTGGTCACTTCAACGGATGGGTTTGAACGCTACTATTACTGTATTCTGGGCCTTGACGGCGGCAAAGTAGTGGAGTACAGGGATACGGATCCGCAAATAGTCAACCGTGCATACCGATTTCCGCGGGAAGATGAACAGTTTTTTCCCGTGCATTTAAAAGGAAAATAAAACAACAGATTTGTTCGGGAGGGATTAACATGGTAAAAAAGAACAAAAAAACCTTACTGGCACACATGCTGATGGTTGTGTTGGCGTTGCTGCTGCTGCCTTCTTTTGCAGCCGCCGCCGCAGGGATTGACGTTTCGACGGAATACCCGGGCATCACCGTGGGGGCCGGAGAAAGCTTAACCTTCCCGCTGGAGGTGCACAACAGCAGCTCACAGAACCGGATTGTGACTTTGAAAGTCACCAAAGCACCGGCCGGGTGGGACACTTCCCTGGAAGGCAAGGGCAGAAAGATTCATGAAATTTTTGTCGGGGCGGAATCTTCCGCCAAAGCAGATTTACGTATCCAAATCCCGCAGGATGCGGCGGAAAATGTTTATACCATTACCGTGGCCGCCCTCTCAGGCGACAGTGAACTGGCCGCCCTGAATCTCCATGTGGATATTAACAGGGCACGGGCCGGCGAAGATGAACTGAAGGCCCAATACTCCGAATTGAAAGGGTCGGGCGGCGCCACCTTTAATTTTAAATTGAGCCTGACGAACAACGGTGCGGAGGAGCAGGGCTACAGTCTTGGTGCTGATCTGCCTTCA
>DUUE01000288.1 GCA_012841735.1 Bacillota bacterium
GAGTCCAGTCATTTAAGTGGCCAACATAGATAAGTTCAAGTAATTTTTCCATGAAAGGGTTCCTCCCTTATTGGATAGCTGCCTGGAAACAAGCAGATTATCAATTTCGTCACGCCATACTCCAGCATCTGGGCTACAACTTCACGGCGCGCCTAAGTATCTAGTGAGCGCTTGCATTCAACAAAGGTGGGAAATACCATCCTGGTCCAGGAATAGGTGATCAAGGCTCCAGCACCCGGATTCCGATGCGCTATCCGGCACGCTCATTTCACGCGAGACCAGCAGCCAGCTCCGCGGATTCTCGGGGTTGATCTGGTCGCCCGGAAGCAAGTCGGGATAGTTGGCCAAAAACTCCTGGAGGACCTCTTCAGTCACTTAGCCGGTTTCTTCAAGTATGGTGGGATTTTTTTGGCCTTCTTCGAGAATAAACATCTTGGGCTTATTCAAAATGCTCACTCCTATCTCAATTTTAGGAGCCATTCATCTGACATCGTTTCCGACCTCTCCCCTATTCACAAAATTGCATCCCTAGAATTGTTTAAGCCGGTGCCTGCTGCAGAGCCGTGGAGTTCAGAATTATCTCGACCTCATATAAACCGATAGTAATTTAAACTAAATTACCAGGAATCCTCATCGAGCCATGCATCATCGTCTTCATCAACTGGAACTGTTAAAACCGTTAAAACCGCTCCCAAGTAGGGCATCGATATAGACTCTTCGATAAGGAACTCATGCAAACCTGGCGAAGATGTCCAAATAAACAATGGAACTTGCATCGGCTCCTCTGAAAAATTGCCTGTTTGAAAAAACTCTTTTACCCGTGATCTTTCATCTACCTGGCCTTCTCTAAGCTCATAAGAAAATGATTTGGATTTTGCTGTCCATTTAATAATACCATTCTCGGAATATGCTATCCCAACTCTATCGCGACAAATTTTGATTATTTTAATAGCGGTTGCAGTCAAAGAAGTATGGCATTCTTCCGCAATTTTTTTAATTAGCGATAATGAAATATCCGATGCTTTAATTCTGTTCTTTAGCCAGAGAGTGGGCATGAGCAATTCTGCGGCAAATTGGTTGGCCTCATGTTCTTTCTTGTTGGAACTGCGATATTGCAGGATTTCTTTGATGGTACAATAATATTCCATATCTGAATGCCCAGGCAAATAATAATGGCCCAACTCATGAGCCACGCTAAATCTATCTCTGCTGCGATATTGATTGTTGGAATTAAGCATTATCTCGGCGCTACTGCCTATTCGTAATAATGCCGCATCAGCATGATCCAGAGGTTCATAGGCTATTTGTATGTGTTGCATGGTACAAATGTAGTACGGGTCAATGGGTGGTATAAGAGCCATGCCCATTTCTTGAAGCAGAAGGTTGGCATACCCCTCTGGAGTAATGCCCTGTATTCTATAACCGTTCATCTTATTTCCCCTTCCCCTCTTCCCGGCGCCGCAGATTTTCTAGATGCTTTTCTATTATTGCTTTATCTCTTGCAGAAAGGTCTTTTTTGCTCCGGGCAGCTAAAGAAAATGTAGCAGCCTCCTCTTCAGGTATAATTAATTTTTCGATATGCTCACGTAAAAAACGCCATTCCCTGCCTATCTTGGTTGCCTTGAGGCGTCCATCCTTAATCATGTTATAGACCGTTTGA
>DUUE01000299.1 GCA_012841735.1 Bacillota bacterium
CCTTATGATCCCATTACTTTCTACACGCAACTGGATAAACGAACTGTCAGTTCCAATGGTTGACTCCACAGAGATAACTTTACTTTCAGGTAATGCACTAAGTGACTCTGTGTATAATCTGGATGCATTGCTCCCAATGACGCTATGTATTGAATTGCCTGCGGAAGTAGTGTTGTTGTCAACATAGATCTGGAACTTTTTGCCTGTATCTCCACCGACTTCCGTGAACTCTACAGTAATCCTGTACTTTTTGGTCAGATCGAAAGTACCGCCAGCCTCTGTATCGCTCGACTTTGTATCTGGCCGATCGTATGGCATTCCGATGGAGAATCTGCCGCCGTTGAGAACAAGCTCATGATTATCAAGGGTGATGTTACCGCCCAGGGACTTATACATTGGTTGGTCTGTGGTGCCGGGCAGAGCTTTATAGTCTTTAGACCAGAATTCGTTGATGCTATCCAGACCGGAAAAACCTTCATAAAGTATCAAGTTTGGATCGACGGGTGGATCCCCAGGATCTTCTGCAATAGCTGCCTTAAATTCAGCTATTGCCTGCAGCAGAGCCTGGGTTGCACTGTCAACCTCTGCCTGAGTGGCGTTCTCGTCCTCAAGCACAACCTGGGCCGCATCAATGGCATCCTGCAGTGCATAGTGAGCTTCCTGCGTTGCTTGGCCGGGCTCGGTACCAACCGGAGTATTTTGCATCAAATCTGTTGCAATCTGAATGGCGTTTTCCAGGTCTTCTTTGTCGGCTGATGCTGCCTCTTCCAGCTTGAGAAGCCGGATTTGGTCGACATATATAGTGTCGGGTATTGCTGCAAACCTGAATTTTAAGCAGAAAATATCAGTCATGTTGGCAAGCGCTGTGTCGTCGAAGCCCAAATCCGTTCTGAGATCAAGGACGATCTCATTCCAGCCGGTCTTAAACGCAGAGCGTGGAAGCGTACTCCTGACATTAGTTGTGCCGTAGACCCATTGGAAGGCGGTATCTTTGTTAAGGTTGTCAACATTATCAATGTAGATCCAGACAGAGAATTTGTCATACTCGCTCCAGTCAGTGATTCTGTCTGGATGCCCCGTGCGGATTCTGATCTCGGCCGGTGATCCTGATGCCTCTAACTTGATGCTAAATTCACCCATCTTAATATACTGCGGATCATAGTTGGCCTCGTAGTTAAATTTCTCAGTTGAGATTGTACTTGAACTTGAGGTTTCTACATTTCGATAGGTGTGTACCTTTGCCGGATTAGGATCTGTTACGATCTCGCTGTTGAAGTCAGCTATCGCTTGCTGCAGTGCGCTGGTGGCATCATCAACTTCCTCTTGTGAAGCGCTTACATCATCGTTAACAGCTTTCGCTACATTTACTGCAGCCTGCAGTGCGCCATGGGCATGGACAGGGGCTTGTCCGTAATATATCCCTTGTTCACTGTTGGCCAGCAAATCTTCAGCTTCATTGATTGCAGCAATAAGCGCAGTTTTGTCGCTGTCGACGATTTCGCCTATTATCGCATCCTCAAAATCTTCAATAGCTTGCAGCAGAGCCTGTGTAGCATTGTCAACCTGAGCTTGGGTAGCGCCTTCATCATTTAGTATGGCTTCGGCAGCATTGATAGCTGCTTGCAATGCATCATGCGCCGTCTGCGGAGCTTGGCCTGGTTCTGTGCCAACAGGTGTTGATTCCTTTAAAGTTGTCGCAGTCTGAATTGCGTTCTGCAGATCTGATTTGTCGACTGGATCTGTCTCTACCAGCTTCAGAACACGTATTGCATCGAAATACACAGGAGGGGCTGGGTTTTCACTGGAAGGTCCCTGATCATATCTGATATAGAACTCGAACGAGCCTGCCATATTTGACAATTGCTCATCGGTGAGCCCCAAGTCATCTCTCAAGTTTACAACAATCTCATTCCACCCATCTTCGAACTCGGCACGCGCGAACGTAATCTTGGCAGTGTTCATTGGGTAACCGATTTGAATAGCTGTCGTGTTGTTTAGTGATGCTGCGCTTTCAACCCAGAACCAGGCGGCCAAGTGATCGTATTCTCTCCAATCGTTGACCCAGTTAGGATGGGTGTCCATTACACGTACATAGAATGGTTGGCCGATAGCGTTGCACAAAATGCTTTCAGTTCCTGTCACGATGTATCTCGGATCCGTGTTAATCCCTATTGTTCCTCTGTTCGGCTGAGTAGCAAAATGGTCCTTGTTGCCGTCAACATCAAATAGAAGGGCCTTGATTGGATCATCTGCGGTTACAATTGCGGCGTTAAAGGCTGCGATTGCCTGCTCCAGCGCTGCAACAGCATCATCAACGTCTTCCTGTGTGGCATCGTCGTCTTCTTCAACAGCTGTGGCGTCATTAACAGCGGTTTCCAATGCATGGTGGGCATGAACAGGAACCTGACCTTGATAAATCCCTCTTTCGGTGTTTTCAAGCAGATCTTCCGATTCGGTAATTGCAGCGATCAGTGCATCTTTATCGACTTGTCCTGGTTCCTCAGGCACAATGGCTGCTTCAAACGCAGCTTTAGCCTGCTGCAGAGCTTGGACGGCACTGTCAACCTCGGCCTGGGTGGCGTCCTCATCGTCGAGTACAGCCTGAGCCGCATCAATGGCTGCCTGAAATGCATCATGAGCATCTTGCGGCGCTTGACCGGGCGCTGTGCCGACAGGAGTTGACTGCTTCAGCTGTGTTGCCTCTTGGATCGCGCTTTGCAAAGCAGTTTTGTCGACTTGTTGAGCCGGCTTGGTAATAGTGATCTTAATTGACTTAGACTTGCCCCCGGATGTAACCGTGATGGTGACTTCGCCTTCGGCGCTTTCATCGGCGGTGAAAACAGCTTTGTTTCCGTCAACCGTCAGTTGCCCCATGTTCTCGGGTGCGGCACTCCAAGTCGGCTTTGACAACTTCATTTCTTTGCTGTTCTTGTCAAAGCCCTTGACCTCAAGATTGACCGTTCCTCCTTGTTCGACTGTTTCAGCGTCGGCAGTGATAACGAGCCGGTCCAGCGTTGGTTTGAAGAACAGCTGACAACCGGACAGTGCCAGTAAGAGCACCAAGATACTAACGAAAACAAGGTTTTTCTTAAACATCTTTTAGAAGCCCTCCTTCACGTAATATTTACCAACCTTGTATTACCGCCATTATGAAGTTATGGTAAAAAAGAAGTCAAATATGTTTCATAAGGAACAATTCTTCATGAATTGATGGAATCCTTTTTCATCGATGGTTGGACACCAAAAGAAAGAAAAGCACCCATTCCTCGAGAATGGGTGCTCGGCGACGTATGTTTAGATATACTCGATTGCGATGCTGTCCAGAATGATCCAGCCTGTGCCGTCCTCAATCCGGATCTGGAGAAATGAATTCTTGGTGCCGACTGCCGGATTCACATCAATCAAAATAATCTTTTCCTCAGGCAGTTCGCTCAATCTTACGTTGTACGGCCGGCAGCCGGGATTGCCGTGCATTGAAGCGGCGCCTGTTTCAGTGTTGTTGTCGATCATCACGGAGAGTTTCTTGTTGGTATCGCCGCCGATTTCAAGGAATTTGATGGTGATCCGATAGGGTTTGGTCAGATCCAGATATCCGCCGGCCTCGGTGTCATCTTTGGTTGTCTCTGTGGTCCGGTCTGTGCCGATGGTAAACCTAGCACCTGTCATTTTCAGCTTGCCGTTTACGATTTCATATTCACCCTCAATGTTGCGATAAAGTGGTATGTCTGCATTCCCAGGCACAGACTTGTAGGCGGCAGTCCAAAATTGCTCCACGCTTGTCATCAGGCCTTTGAAGTCTTCAAAGAGAACCTGCTGGGCACTGACCAGGCCGCTAAAACCCAATACCAACGCCGCAACCAGAATCAGCCAAAGGCTCTTCCTAAGTAATTCAACAACCCCCCTGGAAGGTTATGAGAGATATGTCGATAGCAAGCGACAATCTTCTGAGCAGGCCTCCCTCTTTATATAGAGTAACTACGGCGAGACTGGTCTGTGTTTTGTTCTGTGGATTATGCCCCTTGAAAAATGCTATGAACTAAAAGATTTACTGAAATATTTCTGCGTTTATCTAACAATACCTTCTCTTTATCTTATTGATATTTCAGAAGATATGCGAAAGCGCTAGGCGCTGGACATTCTATA
>DUUE01000041.1 GCA_012841735.1 Bacillota bacterium
ACGACCACGATGTTCTCCGCCTTCTCCATGAGGGCATAGTCGATGGACCGCCGCTCCAGGGTAAGGAATTTCTCCCTCACGGCGTCAAATCCTTCTTCCGCTGCCAAAGATCTTTCGATTTCGCCCAAACCCTTATGGAGAAGAGGGGCATGCCTGGCCAAGGCGTGCCGGAAGGCGGAGATGGTCCACACAAAAATCCCCGCATTCCAGAGGTACCGGCCGGTCTTGAGAAACGCCAGGGCCTCATCTACGCGCGGCTTCTCCGTAAACCTCCTCACCCGGTAAGCGGCCGCCCCGGGGCCACCGGCGAAGGCGCCTCCCCCGTCCAGGGGTTCGCCGCACTCGATGTAACCGTACCCTTCCTCGGGCCGCGTGGGCCGGATGCCGATGGTAACAAGCCAGTCCCCGCTTGCCGCGACCCCGGCCGCATACCTCAGCGTCGCGGCGAACTTATCGTCGTCCAGCACCACATGGTCGCTGGGGAGGACGACCATGACCGCGTCCTTCCTACGGCCGCCCAGGTAGACCGCGGCGTACCCCACCGCCGGGGCCGTATCGCGGCCCGCCGGCTCGATGATCAGGTTTTCCGGCGGCAGTTCTGCCAGCTGCGCGCGGACGAGCCCCTCATAGTCCGGGCCGGTGATAACGTATACCCCGGCCGCATCCCCGGTCACCTTCAACGCCCGCGCGAAGGCCTGCTGGAGGAGGGTGTCCGTGCCCCAGAGCGACAAGAACTGCTTGGGCATCTCCTTTGTACTCTTGGGCCAGAACCTCTCTCCCCGGCCGCCGGCCATGATGACGACAAACGTCTCCATCGATCCACCTTCTTTCGAGGGCGGGGGCCTAAAGACCACTTCTCCCTGAGATAACCTCTTCTGCCCATTGCAAAACCTCCCGGGCAATGGCCACCGCTTGCGTGTACTCTTCTTCCGTAACGGGTTCCGCCACGCCCGGATAGCGCGTGGTCACCGCATAGCGGGTGAGCCGGGCGGCCTCCTTTACGGCCTCCGGCACCCCCAGGCCCGCCCGGCCCACCAACGTGAGAAGCGCCGCCAGGTCATGGATGTAAGGGTATTCTACGTTGAGATGGATCAATACGGCCTTAATCGCCTTCTCCGCCGCTTGCTGGGCATTGAAGCACAAGTCTTCCAGGTACACGCCTTCCTGCCTGGCCTGGGCTTGCAAGAGGTTGCTTTTGGCCCTGTTCAACCATTCCCGTGGATCATCGGGCGCCCGATACTCCGCGCTCATAAACGACCTTCCCTTCCCGCATGGCCGGTTTGAACACTGTCGGGTGCGCGTGACGGTATCGTTCCACATCTTCCGGGGTGGCAACGATCACGTCCACGGCCTGGGCAATCCCAAAGAGGTTCATATAGATTTCCTCCGTCAAACGTCCCCGGTGGCCGACATCCGACTTAATAACCAGAAAGTCCAGATCACCATGCGGTCCTTTCTCCCCCCGCGCGGCCGAGCCGAAAAGAATGATCTTATCCGGGTCGGCGACCCTGGCGATCCGCCGCACGATCTCCTCGAGCACTTCCGGCGGTACCGTAGGCAAATCCATCATCCATTAACCTCCACCCATGCCGGATTTTTAATTATTTCCTTCTACGGCCTAAAAATCGCCACCACCACAGGGTAAACCGACCCGTCCCCCAAGACCGCAAGGCCCTCCCTTGTTGTGGCGGCGGGTTTAACTCACCCCTCCGCCTTTGGGCTGCCCCCTCTCTAAGCTGAGAGAGGGGGCTACGGGGGTGAGTTATAACTCCGGCGTCAAAACGTTCATGCCTTCAAAACGCCCGAAGTGTCGGCGATCGAAGGTATAGACCCCGCCGCCGATCCCCTGCCGGACCATCCAGGCCGCATTGTAGGCATCGAAAAAGTCCACGCTCTTCTCCACGTACCATAAAATGGCCGACAAAAGAACCTCCCGTTCGGCCACTTCCAGGCCGGGCGTATTGAGGAGGGCCAACGCCAGCCGCTGGATCTCCGACCGGTCCCTGCTCGTGGTGACGAGAACCACTCGCTTTTCACTGCACGACGGAACAAGGCCTCCACCGCCTCAGCCTGCTCCGGGAGGTCATTGGTCAAATAACATAAAAAGGTTGGTATCGACGAAGAAGTGCGCGACCTTCTTCATATCCTTTCATCTTCTTTTCGGCCCGAGCGGCAAGCACTTCCTTGCGGATGGCCGCGAAATCCTGCTCTCCGGTCACCTTCCTTAAGGCCCATGGCTCGGCGGATCTCCCGCGGCAACGTGAACTGGCCCCGGCGGCCTATCTTGGCCGTAATCATCATCCTACCTCGAAGGATAAGCTGACGTTCAAGTTTAATTATAGCCGGCAAATAACCAATTATCAAGCATCTTGGGTTTTATCAGACAATCTTCTTATCGCCAGAAACCAAAAAGCAGATCCAAAACCGCAGGCCAATTCCAGGGGAGATCGACGGGTAGGGTGAATTCAAGACCCTACCCTTTAACTCACCCCCCGGCCTACGGCCACCCCCCTCTAGGGGCGGTTCGCCGAGCCGCCCATAGAGGGGGTGGAGGGTGAGTTGTACAGACAACTCGGCCGGAGATGAGCTTGCCTCCCGATCTCTAACTCACCTCCGCCCTGCGGGCTGCCCCCTTTCTAAGCTTAGAGAGGGGAAAGAGGGGGGGTGAGGAAAAGCAAGAAGGGGGAAAAGGGCCAGGATATTTTTGGTGGGTAGGGATGGCGCGTTGGAGGAGGCAGCTTGCCTCGAAAAACAGCGGTAAGGTATTGGTGGTCTACTGTAGTTTATGGGGCATATTCGATGTTCAAGAACTGGGCATATTGGCTGGAATGAAGATATCAATTATGGATTTAAGACGGCCGCAATAGGAGCTGTAGATTCAGATTATTCCGCATAGCTTCAACCGCTTCCTACGTACTCTCCTAAGACGATCGCGTCAAAAAGTGAGAATACATAGCTACAAAAACAGCACCGAAAAGGCAACCACATGGTGCAATGATTTTATCATGCGCATTAGGCCTGTCATAAGAGTAATACCTTATATAACACTACTGCCCACGGATGTATTTTGTTAGGCTACCGTTACAAATTATGGATTGTTCCATGCCCAACTAGTTGATACTATTGAATCGAGAGTGGTGCGGATTCTCACCCTCAACGTCAAAGAGTGACATAGAACGAAAAGCACCTTCGCTGGAAGGGATGAGGAACATGAGAACACACCGGAGGCGCCGCTCTGATTGGAAGGAAAAACACGTGCTATCTCCGATAGAGGGCGGAATAGTTGATAAGATCCAGCCCCTTCTGCAATACACCAGGCCCTTTCCACGCCCGGGTTCTTTCGGGGAAGTGTTTCTGCTTCTGCGAAACAATACTGACCGGCAGGTGGAAGGATGGCTCACTATCACGCCGCCACCCGACTGGGTTATAGAACCTGGAAGACAGCTAATAGTAGCGATTCGTCCGCAAGGCGTAATCGTAGCAGAGTTTTATCTTTCGGTCCCCTTTCTGCCTTCTGCGGGCCCCCATTTCTTGCGGATCAAAGTGACAGAAGGACAGGATCTGCTCGCAGAGGCAGCCTTTGACCTCCGCGAGGGCC
>DUUE01000290.1 GCA_012841735.1 Bacillota bacterium
CATTTTAATGGAAGATGTTAAACATGAGCAGTTGTTAATGCTTACCTTTACCCGGGCAGCAGCAACCGAATTCAAAAAACGGTTGTTAAAGTTAATTGGCAGTACGGCTTACTTTATTGAAATAAAAACTTTTCATTCCTATTGTTTCGACCTGCTCGGCAGAATGGGAAGTACTGATGAGTCCGAACACGTCATCACGAATGCCGTCGAGAAAATCAAAAACGGTGAAGTGGAGCCAAGCTGGATAACGAAAACGGTGCTGCTTATCGATGAGGCCCAGGATATGGACCGGGAAGTTTTTGCACTGGTTAAAGCTTTAATGGCGTATAATGAAGAGATGCGCGTAATTGCGGTCGGTGATGATGACCAGAATATTTTCGGCTTCCGTGGTTCCAGTGCCAAGTATTTAAAACAATTTATGGCGGAAAACCAGGCAACAACATATGAGCTGCTGGAAAACTTTCGCAGCAAAAGAAATTTGGTTCATTTCACCAACCAGTTTGCCGCCTCCATGCAGGAGCGTTTTAAACGAAATGAGATTATGGCACATAGCCAGGATAACGGAAAGATCAGAATTATTAATTATACCTGTGATAATTTGCTTACTCCCTTTGTTGCAGATCTGTCCCGTACAGATTTGACCGGGAGCACCTGTGTCTTAACTGTGACAAATGACGAAGCCCTGCAGGTAACAGGAATGCTGCTTGAAAGAGGGATACCGGCACAATTAATACAAACCAATGCCGGTTTTAATCTCTTTGACCTTGTTGAAGTAAGATACTTTATGGCAAACATAAATGCGGACGCAGCATCCCCCCTCATAGATCAGGATGTCTGGGAAAGGGCACAGAGGGCTTTATCCGGAAAATACGGGAACAGTAAAATGTTTGAGATCTGTAAAAGAATCATTCGGGACTTCGATACCGTTTATCCAAAGAGAAAATACAAAACAGATTTTGAGCTGTTTATTAAAGAATCGGGGCTGGAAGACTTTTATCCAGAATCCAGGGAAACTGTTCTGGTATCAACCATTCACAAGGCAAAGGGCAGGGAGTTTGACAATGTTTTCCTTATGCTGCCGAATTTTCTCTTAAATACGGAGGAGAAGAAGCGTCAGCTCTATGTGGCCATGACCCGGGCAAAAAATAACCTGGTTGTTCACTTAAAGGGAAGTTACCTGAATCAGCTCAGGGCAGAGAACTTAACCCGGGTTCTGGACAGAAGACAATATCAGCCGCCGGAACGACTGGCTATACAGTTGGGCCATGAGGATGTGTGGCTTGATTACTTCATAGAGCGTCAGGATGTAATTATGAATTTGCGCAGCGGTGACCCCATACAATACAAAAATGGGGAATGGGTGACGAAAAAGGGGATAAGGCTTTTCCGTCCGTCCAAAAAGTTTACGGCGCAAATGAACAGGCTTCAGAGTATCGGTTATCTGCCTGAATATGCCAGCGCCAACTTTATTGTCCTCTGGCGGAAGGCGGAAGAAGAAAAAGAATTTGCAATTGTCCTTCCCGCAATATATTTTAGAAGGCAGAAAGACTGAAATTGGGTTTTAACGGTTAATTGAGGGGTTGCCGGAATCACCGGCGAAGGCAACTGTTAAGAAGAAGGTGGGACAATGGAGCGCCCGGTGCTGGAACTGTTTCATCCACTGGTGCAAAAATGGTTTACCGGGAAACTTGGCGAACCGACTGACATTCAAAAACAGGCCTGGCCGCAGATTGCACAAGGGAAGCATGTATTGCTTGTTGCACCGACAGGCAGCGGGAAAACGCTGACAGCTTTTTTGTGGGCACTGCAGAAATTGATTACCGGGGAGTGGGAGACCGGCCAAGTCCGCGTTTTATACGTCTCGCCTTTAAAAGCGCTGAACAATGATGTCCGGCGCAATCTGCTGCAGCCGCTCCGGGAGCTGCAGGCATATTTTACGGCTGCGGGCCACCAGTTTCCCGCTCTTTCGGTCCTCACCCGCAGCGGTGATACGCCGCAGCATGACCGCCGTAAAATGCTGCGCAGGCCGCCGGAAATTCTTATTACTACCCCGGAAAGCCTCAATTTAATCCTTACGGCCAAAAACAGCCGCACCATGTTAAAAGGCATTAAAACTGTCATTCTGGATGAAATTCACGCTGCCCTGGGCAGCAAAAGGGGCACCCATCTGATTACTGCAGTGGATAGATTAGTGCCGCTGGCCGGCGAGTTTCAACGCATAGCCCTTTCTGCCACTGTGAACCCGGCGGATGTGGTTGCCGCTTTTGCCGGCGGTTTTACGGCCCGCCGCGAAGGTGAATCCTGGCATTATCAGCAAAGAGAAATGATCATCTGCCGCTCCCAGGCCCGGAAGCAATATCAGCTGCAGGTGAGGACGGTGCCGCCAAGGGACAATGCCCGGGAAACGGAAGATACACGGTGGCTGGCACTGGCTGCCGCACTGGCAGAAAAAATCCGCACCAACAAGGCGACCCTGGTGTTCTGTAATAACCGCCGCCTGGTGGAAAAAATGACCCGTTTTATCAATGACTGTGCCGGCGAGCCTTTAGTCTATTCCCACCACGGGTCCCTTGCCAAAGAATTGCGCCTTGCAGTGGAGGAAAAACTGAAGCGGGGCGAACTGAAAGGTATTGTCGCCACCAATTCGCTGGAGCTGGGTATTGATATTGGCGCGTTGGATGAAGTACTGCTGGTGCAGACGCCGCCGTCGTTAACCTCCGCCGTGCAGCGGATAGGACGGGCCGGACATGGGGTGGGGCAGGTCAGCCGGGGTACTCTTTATCCTGTTTCCGGGCGCGATTTTTTGGAGGCGGCCGTCACTTCCATGAGCCTGCCCGCAGCCGAAATTGAGCCTGTTTCTCCTGTTGACGCACCTTTGGATGTCCTGACCCAGGTGCTGCTGTCCATGACGGCTGCAGAAACGTGGGATGTGGATGAGCTTTATGCTTTTCTGAAAACAAGTTACCCTTACCGCAATTTGTCACGCAGAAGTTATGACCTGCTGCTGGAGATGCTCGCCGGCCGTTATGCGGATACACGTCTGCGCGAACTGAAGCCGCGTATAATGCTGGACAAACTGGACAATACGGTAAAAGCGCGGGACGGGGCAGCCTCTCTCATTTACCAGGGAGGGGGCACCATTCCCGACCGCGGCTATTATGACCTGCGCCTGGCCGACACAAAAGCAAAAATCGGCGAACTGGACGAAGAATTTGTCTGGGAGCGCAGCCTGGGCGATACATTCATGCTGGGCACCAAGGTGTGGCGCATTGTCCGGGTGACACATAATGACGTGGAAGTGGTCCCGGGAGAGAGTACAATTAACATTATCCCTTTCTGGCGGGCTGAAGAACAGTATCGCGATTTTTTCTATGCCGAAAAGATCGGCCTGTTTTTGGAGGAAGCGGACAAAAACCTGGATGACGGTTTGTTTGCCCGCACACTGGTTACGGACTATCACTGGTCGGAAGATGCGTGCCGGCAGCTGCTGCATTTCCTCAGGCGGCAGAAAGAAGCGACCGGGAAACCGTTACCGCACCGGCATCACCTTTTAGTTGAACACCTGGCAGACCCAAAGAACAGCCCGGACGGCAAACGGATTATAATCCATACTCTCTGGGGCGGGAAGGTTAACCGTCCTTTCTCCCAGGCACTGGCCGCCGCCCTGGAAGAAAAGTACGGTTTCCTGCCGGAGGCTTATACGAACAATGACAGTATTATGCTTGTTATGCCTGCAAACCTTGCCCCGCAGAAGCTGTTTGGCCTGGTTACGCCGGAAAATGTAGAAAAACTCCTGCGGCAAAGGTTGGAAAGCTCCGGTTTCTTCGGAGCCAGATTCCGTGAGAATGCCGGCCGGGCCTTGCTTTTGCCCAAAGCTGGTTTTAAAAAACGTATGCCTCTGTGGCTGAACCGCCTGCGGGCAAAAAAACTCCTCTCAGCCGTTGCACAGTACGAAGATTTTCCCATTATGCTGGAAACATGGCGCAGCTGCCTGGCAGACGAATTTGACCTGGAAAGGCTGAAGCAGCTGCTGGAGGAAATAAACAGCGGTCAAATTCTGGTCAGCGAAACGCATACCTCCGAACCCTCGCCTTTCTGCGCAGACCTGATCTGGCGCCAGGTTAATAAGTATATGTATGAGGACGATACGCCGTTTGCGGAAAAACCGTCGGCTCTGAATGAAGAGCTGATTAAAGAGCTGCTGTCTTCACCGCAACTGCGGCCGGAAATACCGGAAAGCCTGGTGGGGGAACTGGACGGGAAGCTTAAACGGACCGCTGCAGGCTATGCTCCCGGTGATGCGGAAGAGCTT
Organism: Bacillota bacterium; assembly: GCA_012841735.1. Taxonomy (GTDB): domain Bacteria; phylum Bacillota; class Dethiobacteria; order Dethiobacterales; family Dethiobacteraceae; genus DUUE01. The sequence continues at coordinate 4,313 of DUUE01000290.1, forward strand.
TTGCTGTGGCTGAAAGAACGGCTGTTTATTCCCCGCAGTGAAGCTGAAGCACTTTTTGCCGCCATGGAGCGGGATTACGGGTTACAGCAGGAAGAAATTCTGGCCGGCCTGGGAGGCAAAGCGGCCTGGGTCCGCCTGCCCCGGGCAGAGGAGACTGGTTTGTGTCCCCTGGAAGTACTGCCCAGAATCTGCCGGGCCCTGGGGACCGATTTGCTTTCACTCAACCCGGCTCCCCTGCAGGTACAAGCAGAGCAGGAACTGGCAGCAGGCCTGCAAAAAGTGCAGGGTATGCTGCGGCAAGAGACTACGGAAGCAAAACAGTGGCAAAGCGACACGGCGCTTTTTGTGAGCCAGTGGCTGTCCTCTTACGGGCCGGTGGCAGCTGATTTTGTGCCGGCAAAACTTGGCCTCACCCAAAGTGCGTGGGCCGGTGTCTTGGCAGCCCTGCTTGCCGAAGACAGCATCGTCACGGACGTACAGGTGCAGGCAGAAAAAGAGGCCGCTATATGCGACCGGGAAAACCTGGAACGTTTACTGGCCATGGTCAGGCGGGCACGCCGCCCGCAGCTTGCGCCGCTTCCTGCGGGCAAACTGCCCCTCTTTTTAGCGTCTCATCAGGGTGTGGCGGAAAAAGGCACAACGCTGGAAGACTTGCAGCTGCGGCTTGATCAACTGTTTGGTTATGTAACATATGCGCACCTGTGGGAGGAAGCCATCCTGCCTGCCCGCATGGAAACATACTTCAGTGCCTGGATGGACAGCCTGCTGCAGACAAGCGGCCTGATCTGGTTCGGCCGCGGCCGGCAGCGCATTGGCTTTTGTTTTCAGGACGATCTGGAGCTGTTTCCTGTACCGGAAGACGCAGAGGGAGAAAAAAATGCTGTGGAGGCCCAGGCACTGTTTCCCGATCCAAGGGGCAGGTATGATTTTCTCGCCTTAAGCCGCAACCTGCCGCTTGCCACAGATGAGCTGGCGCAAAAATTATGGCAATATGTCTGGCAGGGGCAGATAGCAAATGACAGTTTTGCCGTACTGCGCTCGGGCCTGCTCAACAAATTCAGGCCCGCACCCCTGGAAACCGGCCGCCGCAGTTTCGGCAGGCGCGGCGGTTTTAACCGCTGGGCTGCAACGCGGCCCCTGCAGGGAAGCTGGTTCCTGCTGCCGCAAGAGGGGGAGAGGGACCTTATCGGGCAGGAGGAATTGGTAAAGGACAGGATCCGCCAGCTTTTACTGCGCTATGGCATACTCTTCCGTGAACTGCTGCAACAGGAGCTGCCCCAGCTGCAGTGGCGCAGTATTTTCCGTACGCTGCGCCTGCTGGAATTCTCGGGAGAAGTATATGCCGGGCACTTTTTCCAGGGACTCCCCGGCCTGCAGTTTGCCGGCCCGGAAGCTTACAGGCGGTTGCAGGCCGCTTTGGATGAAGACAGTATTTACTGGCTAAATGCGGCCGATCCCGCCTCCCCCTGCGGCCTGAAAATACCGGGCCTGGACGAGGACCTGCCTCCCCGGGTGCCAACAAATTACCTGGTTTTCCATGGCTCCCGCCTGAAAGTGGTTGCCCGGCGCAACGGCAAAGCGCTCGTGATCAAAACCGAACCGGATGATCCTGCTTTACCAGATTATCTCGCTTTTTTCAGGACGCTTCTGACCCGGGATTTTAGCCCTGTCCGCAGCATCAGGGTGGAAACAATCAACGGCCAACCGGCCTTGTCCAGCCCATATAAAAAAGCCCTGCAGCAAATGGGCTTTACCGGTCAGTATAAGTTTCTCGAATTGCGCAGGGCTTACTGGTAGCGGAAAACTTGGCGTTAAGTGAGCTTTTAAGCTGTGCACAGGCGCAGGTAGCGGGCAAACGAAGGGTGGCACACTTAAGCCGGGCAGGGGTTTAAGGGGCGGAGTCACCTTGAAAAACAGGAGCAATCCGGTCGATGCGGTTTGTCCAGATCCCGCCTGTAAAATACTCCGGCAATTGCTTAAGGGACTCAACAGTATCAAACCCTTCCGAGAAAGTGCCGTCCCCGGCAACAATAATGACACGCGTATCAGCCTTTTCCATCCGCTGCAAGAAACGATGCGGCCAGCCCCACAGAAAGCGGGCATAGCGCAAAGGCAGATGCAATTGTGTCTGCCGCATGGCTTTGGGGACATACCCGGTCCAACCGACGGCCAGATAACTTAACAGGGCTTTTTTCATGGTTGCCCTGGACATGACACGCAGCTGGGGCAGTCTTTTTTGCAGTGCGGCAATGGGCTCATCTCCGCCGTAAACAGTTAGGTTGGCCAGCCTCTCCCGGGGATAAGCACGTAAAAATTCTGCCAGTAATTCTCCTTCTTTGAGGTCATTGCTTTTAATATGAATCAGTAATGACTCCTGCGGGAAGCGTTCCAGCACTTCCGCCAGGGTAGGCATCAGGCCGGTGCCTTTGCCCCTGAACGGGTAGGTCTTCCCGTTGTCTGCCGTGTAGCCATAACCGATGTCAAGCTTTTTCAATTCTGCCAGGCTGTGCTCCCGCACCGGGCCTGAACCATCGGTACGGTAGTCGAGAATCCAGTCATGAAAAACGACAAAATGACCGTCTGTGGTGGGATGGATATCAAGCTCCACAATATCGGCGCCGGCGGTAAAGGCGGCTTCCATGGAAGCAATTGTATTTTCCAGATAAGGGTGTTCCGGCTCATAAATCCGTGCCGCCGTATTGGTCTCAGCCGTAATTCCTTCCATGGGGAAAGTCTGTGCCAGGCCGCGGTGCGCCAAAAGCAGCGGCCTGCCTTCCGGTTTGAGCCAGAGAGAGGTGTTGTTCAGATAGACAAAAATAAACAAAAGCAAAACGATGATGCCTATACGTTTGCAGAATTTTTTCATACTGTTCCCTGCCTGTCTGGCGTTTGTAATAAACAGATTGCCTGCAACCGGGCCTGATGGTATTATATGGCTAGGAAAAGCATTTAACCTTGCAACTGTCATACGAAATATCCGGCAATTTATTGTGATTTGAAAACGGCACGTGACATGCGTGCCTTTAATTTACTCAGGAGGTGTTGTAATGTCCAAAACCAGATATGGTGACTGTATTGTCACACTCCCCATCCGTAAGCTCGGTGATACGGAACTGATGCACGTCGGCGCTGATTTGCTCAACGGGTTTGCCTGCTCCATCATCTATGCTTTTGCTTTTACCCCCGGCATTACCGGCCTTTCCACCAAGCCGCATGTCCATGATTATGACGAAGCCATTTTCTTTCTCGGCTCTGACCCGCGCAATTTCAGTGATCTGGGGGCTGAAGTGGAATTTTCCATCGGTGCGGAAGGGGAAGAGGAAAAGCATGTGTTTGACAAGCCCACTGCCGTTGTGATTCCCAAAGGCCTGCCTCATTGTCCCATTGTCACCAGGCGGATCGACAAGCCTTTTCTCTGCATGGCTGTCTCTCTCACGGCAAAGAGATAGTGTAACTGCAGGCTGCCTGCTTTGAATCAGGATGCGCAATGCATTTC
>DUUE01000105.1 GCA_012841735.1 Bacillota bacterium
ATTTTTTTTAATTTCCGGCCCGACAGGGCGCGCCAGATAACAAGGGCACTGACTGATGCCGCTTTTTCCGGCTTTGACCGGGGAAAAACACCCCCCCTGCCCTTTTTTGTCTGTATGACTCAATATGATGAAACTATTGCGGCCCCGGTGGCTTTTCCACCGGACCATCCGCGCCGTACACTGGGGGAAGTGGTGGCGGCGGCCGGCCTGAAACAGCTGCGTATTGCGGAAACGGAGAAATATGCCCATGTCACCTTTTTTTTCAGCGGAGGCGAGGAGACTCCCTTTGCGGGGGAGGACAGGATTTTAATTCCGTCGCCTAAAGTCCCCACATACAACCTGCAGCCTGAAATGAGTGCGCCGCAGGTGACGGAAAAACTCCTGCAAGAAATCGACCGCGATTATTATGATGTTATTATTCTTAACTATGCCAATCCTGATATGGTGGGCCATACCGGCGTGCTGGAAGCCGCCATTGCGGCCATTGTGACTGTGGACCGCTGCCTGGCACAGGTGGTGGAAGCGGTGCTGGCCAAGGGGGGAGCGGCCATTATTACCGCCGATCATGGCAATGCGGAGCAGATGACGGAGGGGAGGGGTAACCACCCTTTTACAGCCCATACGGCCAACCCGGTCCCTTTGCTCCTGGTATCCCGCACACCATACCGTTTACAGAAAAACGGAATTTTGGCCGATGTTGCCCCTACCATGCTTGACCTGCTGGGCTTGCCACAGCCGCAGGAAATGACGGGCACATCACTGTTAATCCGTATGAAAGACAAGAAGCAAAGGAGGCAGTTGCAATGACCAGTATTGTTGAGATTTTCGCACGGGAAATCCTGGATTCCCGCGGCAATCCCACCGTTGAGGTGGATGTGCTGCTGGCGGGAGGTTCGTTCGGCCGCGCCGCCGTGCCCTCCGGCGCCTCCACCGGTGCTTTTGAAGCGGTAGAACTGCGTGATGGCGATAAGGACCGTTATCTCGGCAAAGGTGTCAGGCGGGCTGTTGCCAATGTGAACGAAGTGATCGCCCCCGCCCTGGGTGATATGGATGCCCTGGAACAGGCGGAAATTGACCGCACACTGATTGCCCTGGACGGGACGCCAAATAAAGGCAAACTTGGTGCCAATGCCATTCTTGGCGTTTCCCTGGCCGTGGCCAAGGCTGCCGCCAATGCCGTGGGGCTGCCCCTTTACCGTTACCTGGGGGGAGCCACCGCCAGGCTGCTGCCCGTACCCATGATGAATATTTTAAACGGCGGCAAGCATGCTGACAACAATGTTGATATCCAGGAATTTATGATTATGCCTGTAGGAGCCGGCGATTTCCCTGAAGCTTTGCGCATGGGAACGGAAGTTTTTCACTATTTGAGGAAAGTGCTGCAAAAACAGGGTTTGAATACGGCTGTGGGCGATGAAGGCGGCTTTGCGCCCAATCTGGCTTCCAATGAAGCCGCCCTGGAAGTGATCATGGAGGCAATTGTCGCTGCAGGTTACCGCCCGGGGCAGGATATTGTGCTGGCGCTGGATGTGGCTGCCACGGAAATGTACAGGGACGGCCTCTACCACCTGGCAGGGGAAGGCCTGCAGAAATCAGCCGCCGAGATGATTGCCTACTACGAAAAACTGGCGGACAACTACCCCATAGTTTCCATTGAAGACGGCCTGGCGGAAGAGGACTGGGCAGGCTGGAGCGAGCTGACCCACACACTTGGCGGACGGGTACAGCTGGTGGGTGATGATTTGTTTGTCACCAATATGGAAAGGCTTAAGCGGGGTATAGCGACGGCAACGGCCAATGCCATCCTGATTAAGCTGAACCAGATTGGTACGGTCACCGAAACCCTCGACTGCATCAGGCTGGCGCAACAGTCAGGCTACAGGGCGGTTATTTCCCACCGGTCGGGCGAAACGGACGATGTCACTATTGCCGACCTGGCAGTGGCGTCAGGTGCGGGCCAAATTAAAACCGGTGCGCCTTCCCGCGTGGACCGTGTGGCCAAATACAACCAGCTGCTCCGGATAGCGGAAGAACTGGGAGGCGGCGCACTCTTTGCCGGCAACCCGTTTGCAAAGCCAGAATAAGGCTGAGAATAAGTTTGTTGTTTTTTGACAGTTACTATGGTAGAATAGCTAGTGTTACGGCGACAGGTCTCTGCAACCCGTTGCATACTTAAGCGTGTCGGAGAAGGAGGTGTCTGGCGGCCATGAGGATTGCTCTGAACGTATTATTGATTATTGTCAGTTTGGGAATGATTGCATCCGTCCTTTTTCAGTCGTCTAAATCTGCCGGCTTATCCGGTATCATCGGCGGCGCGCAGACTTTTTTCAGCAAGAAAAAAGGGCTTGATGATTTACTGGCCAAACTAACGGTGATTTTTGCCGTCTTATTTGTCGTTCTGGCCATTGTTTTAACATCCTTATATTCTTAACCGCAAACGCTAACGGCAATTTATTAAGGCAGGCGCCTGAACGGGACAGGCCCTGCCTCTCCTGACTGTATGCGTTGGGGACAGAAATGAAGAAAAAAGGAGTAGAAACACATGGATCTGATCTTTTACCTGATTCCGCTTTCGGGACTTGTGGGACTGCTGTTTGCCTTCTATCTGGCAGGCAGGGTGAGCAGTGCCTATCCCGGTAATGACCGCATGCAAGAAATTGCCCGGGCCATTCAGGAAGGTGCCATGGCATTTCTCAGCCGCGAATACCGGTCACTGATTATATTCGTTGTTGTCCTTTTTGCCGTTATTGCCGTTTTCATTGACGTACAGACTGCCGTCTGCTATGTAGTAGGTTCACTTGCCTCGGCACTGGCCGGATACATCGGCATGAACATCGCCACCAAAGCCAATGTGCGGACCACAAATGCCGCCCGCAAAGGCATGAACGACGCACTGACAATTGCTTTCTCCGGCGGTGCAGTGATGGGTCTCTGCGTCGTGGGCCTGGGGCTGTTGGGCTTGGGTGTGCTTTACATAATCTGGCCTGATCCGGAAATCGTTAACGGTTATGCTCTCGGTGCTTCCTCCATTGCCCTTTTTGCCCGTGTAGGCGGTGGTATTTATACCAAAGCCGCCGACGTCGGTGCCGACCTTGTCGGCAAAGTGGAAGCCGGCATTCCTGAGGATGACCCCCGCAACCCGGCCGTTATTGCCGATAACGTGGGAGACAATGTGGGTGACGTGGCCGGGATGGGTGCGGACCTGTTTGAATCCTATGTCGGTTCCATTGTTGCCGCCATTACTCTCGGCCTGACCATCTATGGCATTACCGGTGTGCTGGTGCCCATGATTGTTGCCGGCACAGGCATTCTGGCTGCCATTATCGGGACTTTCTTTGTCAAGGCCAAAGAAGTGATCAAACTGTCTGCCGCGCTGGAGCGCGGGACACTGGTCAGCGGATTGATCGTTATTATCGCCTCTTTCTTTATCGTCCGGTATTACGAATTTGATTTCAGCGGGCTGGGGCCTTTCTGGGCTGTAATTTCCGGTTTGCTGGCCGGGATTATCATTGGCCGGCTGACAGAGTATTACACTTCCGACCATTACCGGCCGGTAAGACAAATAGCTGAAAATTCCCTCACGGGACCGGCGACAAACATCATCTCCGGCCTGGCGGTGGGGATGCGTTCCACCGCTTTCCCCCTGCTCATCATTGCCCTGGCCATTCTGGTGGCCAACCAGGCCGCCGGCCTGTACGGGATTGCCATCTCCGCCGTGGGCATGCTGGCTACGGCCGGCATGACCATTGCTGTTGACGCCTACGGCCCCATTGCCGACAATGCGGGCGGCATTGCGGAAATGGCCGAACTGGACAAGTCTGTCCGCAACATAACCGACCAGCTTGACTCCATGGGCAATACCACCGCCGCCATCGGTAAAGGTTTTGCCATCGGCTCCGCCGCCCTGACGGCACTTGGCCTGTTTTCCGCCTACACCCAGGCTGTCGGGATAGAAACGATTGACCTTACTTCTGCTGATGTAATTATCGGCCTGCTGATCGGCGGCATGCTGCCTTTCTTCTTCTCCGCCCTGACAATGGAAGCTGTAGGCCGTGCCGCGCATAACATGATTGAAGAAGTCCGCAGGCAGTTTCGCGAAATCCCCGGGATCATGGAAGGGAAAGCCAAACCTGACTATGCCCGCTGCGTAGATATTTCCACCGGTGCCGCACTACGCCAGATGGTTGTACCCGGCCTGCTTGCCGTTATTGTTCCCCTGCTGACAGGCCTGGTGCTGGGAAAAGAGGCCCTGGGTGGCCTGCTGGCCGGTTCTCTCCTGTCCGGCGTCCTCCTGGCCATCTTTATGGCCAATGCCGGCGGCGCCTGGGACAATGCGAAGAAGTTCATTGAGGGCGGCGCCCACGGCGGCAAAGGTTCGGAACCGCATAAAGCAGCCGTTGTCGGCGACACTGTCGGCGACCCCTTTAAAGACACTTCCGGACCTTCCCTCAACATCCTCATTAAGCTGATGAGCATCGTGGCACTGGTTTTTGCACCCCTCTTCCTGAAAATCGTACCGCTGATAGAAAAACTGTTCTAAAGCACAGGAGCGGCAGCCGCCGCTCCTTTTCCTTGGGGCAGCCTAAAACACGGCTGCTCCATGACTAAAAACAACACGAACGTGAAAAACTTAAATAGTATTTTACTGTTTAAGAATCTAAAGAAAAGAGGCAGAAAATGACTTTTGAAGCAAAAATTCTGGATTATATGCGTGAAGTCGCCTATAAGCCATTAAAAATTGAAGAACTGGCCCATGATCTGGGCATTACGGACAAAAAAGAAATCAAACGTTTCCACAGGCTCCTGGAAGAAATGGAGCAGGAAGGCAAAATTATCAAAACGCGTTACGGTCGCTACGGGTTGCCGGAAAAAATGAACCTTGTGGTAGGCAAGTTGCAGGGGAATCAGGCCGGCTTTGGTTTTATCATCCCTGATAACCCTGATTTCCCCGATGTTTTCATTCCGGCCGGCCAGATGAACGGTGCCATGCATAATGACCATGTGGTGGCGCGCCTGATAAAAGGCGGGGGAGGAAAAAGCAATGAAGGGGAAATTATCCGCATTTTAAAACGCCGTTCCGAATATGTCGTCGGCCGTTATGAAGCCGGAAAGCAATTCGGTTTTGTCGTTCCTGATGATCAGCGCATTTTCCAGGACATTTTTCTGCCGAAAGCCGAAACAAAAGGTCTGAAAAACGGCATGAAAGTACAGGTCAGGATAACGCGCTGGCCGGAAAAGCGGCGCAATCCGGAAGGCGTTATTGCCGATATCCTGGGGTACCCCGGTGATAAGGGCGTAGATACCCTGACCATTATTAAAAAATACGAACTCCCCGAAGAATTCCCGCCGGAAGTCATCAAAGAAGTCAAGGCTTACAGACGTGAACTGTCTGCAGCCGACCTCGAAGGCCGCCGTGACCTGCGGGATGTGGTTATGGTTACAATCGACGGTGCTGATGCAAAAGACTTGGATGATGCCGTTTCCCTGCACAAAAATGACAGGGGCAACTGGGAGCTTGGTGTCCATATTGCCGACGTGGGGTATTATGTCAAAGAGGGCTCCGCCCTTGACCGCGAAGCATTAAACCGCGGCAACAGTGTCTATCTGGTAGACCGCGTCATCCCCATGCTTCCTCCCGAACTCTCCAACGACCTGTGCAGCCTGAACCCCCACGCGGACCGCCTCGCCCAAAGTGTCATAATGGAACTGGACGAAAAGGGTGAAGTCCTTTCCTCTGCCTTTTATGCCAGTGTTATCCGCACCCGGGAGCGGATGACTTATGATGCCGTTCGCGCCATCCTGGAAGACAAGGATGCCGGACTGCGCAAACGTTACTCCTCTTTGGTGCCCATGTTTGAAGATATGGCCAGATTGGCTACCATCCTGCGGGAAAAACGCATTGCACGCGGTGCCATTGACTTTGCCCTGCCCGAAGTAAAAATTATCCTGGATGAGGACGGGAAAGTAAGCAAGATAGAGCCCAGACCCCGTACCATTGCTGAGAGCATTATTGAAGAGTTTATGCTTATCTGCAACGAAACTGTGGCGGAACATTTTTCCCACCTGCAGCTACCTTTTATTTACCGTATCCACGAGCGGCCCGACGAAGGGAAAATGCTGCAATTCCGTGATTTCGTTCATAATCTCGGCTTTTCCCTGAAGGGAAAACCGGAAAATGTTCACCCCCATGCCCTGCAGGAATTATTGCGTGATGTGGAAGGTAAGCCCGAGGAGCGGGTAGTAAACACCCTGCTGCTGCGTGCCATGAAACAGGCCAAATACTCCACGGAAAACGTCCCTCATTTTGGCCTGGCGGCCCGCTATTACACCCATTTCACCGCACCCATCCGCCGCTATCCCGACCTGGTCATCCACCGCCTGATGCGGGAATATCTGCAGGGCACTCCGGGGCAAAAACGCCTTGCCAGGATTGCCAAATATAACTTTTTGGCGGCGGAACGTTCTTCACTGCGTGAACGTATAGCCATGGAAGCGGAACGGGAGAGCGAAGATGTTAAGAAAATCGAATTTATGGAGGATAAAGTCGGGCAGGAGTTTCCCGCCATTATTTCCGGTGTTACCTCCTTCGGGCTTTTTGCCGAGCTGGACAACCTGGTGGAAGGTTTAATCCATGTATCCAGCATGGATGACGATTATTACCACTACCATGAGGACAAACTGGCCCTGATCGGCGAGCGGACAGGCAAAACCTACCGTATCGGCA
>DUUE01000309.1 GCA_012841735.1 Bacillota bacterium
CGGCGGCTTTCCTCCTGTTGCTGTACCAGTTCCGCCTGCACCGCCCCGGCCCTCTGCTCTTCCGGTGAATTTTCCAGCTCCCGCAGCCTGGATTCAGCCGCCGCCAGTTCCTTTTCCGCAGCAGCCAACAGGGACTGCAGCTGTGACTGTTTTTCCGCAAGTTCATTTTTTTCCGCCGTCAGCTGTTCTTCCTGCAGTTCAAGCTCCTGCAAAGCGGCCTGGGCTTCCTGCAGCTGCCGTTCCACATTACTGCTCTTTTCCGCACGGACGGCAAGCTGCCGTTGCAATTTTTCCAGCTCGGTGGAAAGTTGCTGCAGCTTTTGTCTCTCACCGGCGACGGCCTCCTGTGCCTCGTCCAGGCGCAGCTGCTTTTCAGACAGGCCCGCTTCCAGCTGGTTCAGAGCCGCCTGTTCCTGCAGCAATTCATCCGCCACCGCTTTTGCTTTCTCCTCCGTCTCATCACGCTTTACACGCAGCTTTTGCGTCTCCGCAACAAAGACGTCAACTTCCAGCCCTTTCAGTTTTTCCCGGTAAGCAAGGTAATTTTGCGCCTGCTCCGCCTGAGCCTGAAGCGGCCCCAACTGCGTTTTCAGCTCGGTAATAATATCGCTGACACGCAGCAGGTTTTCCGCCGTTTCCGCCAGGCGTCGCTGCGCTTCCCTTTTGCGCGATTTGTATTTGGCAATCCCCGCCGCTTCCTCGAAAATTTGGCGCCTTTCATCTGGTTTGGCGGCGATAATTTCGGCAACACGTCCCTGCCCGATAAAGGAATAAGCCTCCCTGCCCACACCGGTATCCATGAACAGTTCCACAATATCCCTGAGGCGACACGGCCTTCTGTTCAACAGGTATTCACTTTCACCGCTGCGATAAAGGCGCCTGGTAACAGTGATTTCCTGATAATCAAGCCCCAGGGTACCGTCTGTATTGTCAAAGGTAACAGCAACTTCCGCATAACTTAACGGCTTCCGCTGAGCGGTTCCGTTAAAAATGATGTCATCCATGCGCAGGCCGCGCAGAAAGCGTGCAGACTGCTCACCCAGAACCCAGCGGACTGCGTCGGCAATATTGCTTTTCCCGCAGCCGTTCGGACCAACAATAACAGTTATTCCCGGTGTCAGAGAAAAAACTGTTTTTTCCGCAAACGATTTGAAACCGCTCAGCTCCAGTCTTTTGACATGCAAAGTATTCCCCTCCCCGAAAAGCGGACAAGATGCAGGCCGCTATAAAAAGACCTGCTTGGTGACAAGCAGGTTGGACAAAGGACAAATGTCCGCTGTTACCGTATTTTATATTCGCTGCCGGAAAATAACTTTCCTGCCGCCGTTTGCAACTGGCTGCAGTTATTTGCCGTTTCGCAGCAGCTCATACGCTGCCCTGGCAGCCTCCTGTTCCGCTTCTTTTTTGGAACGACCGCTGCCTTCACCAGAAACCTTGCCGTCCAGTAGTACCTGCGCCACAAATATCTTTTCATGGTCCGGCCCCGATTCGTTCACAATAATATATTCCGGTGTTGTTGCCATTTTACCCTGTGTGTATTCCTGCAACAGCGTTTTATAGTCTGTAATGAGGCTGCCGTGTGCCAGTTGCTCAAAAAGAGGCCGGAAAAGCTCTTCCACCACTCTGCGGACTGCAGTAAAACCCTGGTCAAGATAAATTGCACCCAGCAAAGCTTCCAGGGCATCGGCCAGCAGGGACGGACGTTTCCGTCCCCCGCTTGCCGCTTCTCCCCTGCCCAGGCGCAGGTATGATCCCAGCTGCATTTTTTCGGCCAGCCGGAAAAGAGACTCCTCACATACCAGGCCTGCCCGGAAACGCGTCAGTTTCCCTTCCGGGAGCCGGGGGAAGCGGTGGTAAAGTATTTCTGAAACAGCCAGCTCCAGGACAGCGTCTCCCAAAAATTCCAGGCGTTCGTTATGGGCATTGTTGCCCAGGTTGTGCTCATGGGTATAGGAAGAATGAGTCAGCGCCTGGAGGTAAAGCTCTTTTTTGCGTGGTGCAAGTTGAAAGTTCTGCGCAAGCAGTATGGCCAAATCTTTTTCCATCTCTTATGCCTCAAGTTTTTTTAAAATAATGGACGCATTGGTCCCGCCGAAGCCGAAAGAATTGGACATGGCAACACGGACAGGGCGCTTTACAGCAACATTGGGAACATAATCAAGGTCGCACTCCGGGTCGGGGAACTCATAATTCACCGTGGGCGGGACAATGTCATCTTTAATGGCAAGGGCACAGACAATTGCCTCCACTCCCCCGGCCGCACCCAGCAGGTGTCCTGTCATGGACTTGGTGGAACTGACGGCCAGCCTGTAGGCATGGTCGCCAAAAACCTGCTTGATAGCCTGTGTTTCCGTTTTGTCGTTGAGCGGGGTGGATGTACCGTGGGCGTTGATATAATCCATTTCCTGCGGGGAAAGGCCGGCATCATGCAGCGCCATGGTCATGCATGACGCCGCACCGGAACCGTCCGGGTCCGGCGCCGTGATGTGATATGCATCCCCCGTCAGGCCGTAGCCTGCCACTTCGGCATAGACAGTAGCTCCGCGCCTGACGGCATGTCCCAGCTCTTCCAGGATCAACACGCCGGCGCCCTCGCCCATGACAAAACCGTCTCTTTCCAGGTCAAAAGGACGGGAAGCTCTTTGGGGATCGTCATTGCGGGTGGACATGGCCCGCATGGCACAAAAACCGGCAAAGGCAATGGGGACAAAAGCCGCCTCCGTCCCCCCGGCTATCATCACATCGGCCGCACCGCGCTGAATGGTTTTCATCGCCTCTCCAATGGCATGTGTTCCCGTGGCACAGGCGGTCACAACGGTAGTGTTGGGCCCCTTTAAACCATGGGCAATGGAGATGTAGCCGGACGCCATGTTGCTGATCAGCATGGGAACAAAAAAAGGACTGATGCGGCGCGGTCCCTTTTCGCGCAGAACCTCCGCCTGTTCCTGAAGAGTATAGATACCGCCGATGCCCGAACCGACGGAAACCCCTGCCCGGCGGCTGTCAATAAGAGAGAAATCCAGCTGTGCGTCTTCCACGGCAAGCATGGAAGCCGCCAGGGCAAACTGGCAAAAACGGTCCATCCGGCGTGCTTCTTTTTTATCAATAAACCGGCCGGGGTCAAAATCCCTGACTTCGGCGCCTATCTGTGTCGGGTAATCATCCACGGCAAAACTGTGAACACGGTCAATCCCCGATTTCCCCGCCACAATATTATCCCAAAATACCTCTTTGCCAATGCCTACAGGGGTTATCATACCGAGGCCGGTAATTACTACTCGTCTGTTCATCTTTTCACCTCATTTGTACGTGGCCCTTTTCCTTTTAAAGAAGCCCTGCGAGCGCAGGGCTTCTTGGCTTACGCTTTAGACGTGGGCTTCTATGTAGCGTACTACATCTCCCACGGTCTTAATATTTTCAACTTCTTCATCGGAAATCTCCAGATTGAATTCCTCCTCGAGGGCCATCACCAATTCCACAATGTCCAGGGAATCTGCATCCAGGTCCTCAAAGGTGGTATCCAGGGAAATTTCGGCCTCGTCGGCGCTTAATTGCTCACAGATAAGTCCCTTTACTTTTTCGAAGATATCCATTATGCTCACCTCCTCCCACTATGATAGTACTGAATGGCAACAATAAATGCAATTACCGGAAAAAAATTTTTTAGTGCATGGTCAGCCCGCCGTCCACGGCGATAACCTGACCGGTAATGTATGCCGCACGGGGTGAAGCAAGAAAAGCAACCACATGGGCCACATCCTCCGGACTGCCTGTACGGCCCAGCGGTATTTGCCGCTTAATGGCAGTTTTGACCTCCTCAGGCAGGACGGCAGTCATCTCCGTATCAATATAACCGGGAGCTACCGCATTGACGGTAATCTGACGCCCGGCCAGCTCCCTGGCCAGCGCTTTGGTAAAGCCGACAAGACCGGCCTTTGCCGCCGCATAATTAGTCTGGCCGGCAGCACCCAGCAACCCAACCACGGAAGCTATGTTAATAATGCGGCCGCCGCTTTTTTGCTTCAGAAGCGGGCGGATGACAGCCTGCGTACAGTAGAAGGCGCCGGTAAGGTTGGTATCAATAACAGCCTGCCATTCTTCCGCCTTCATGCGGGCCAGGATATTGTCCCTGGTGATGCCGGCATTATTAACAAGTATATCAACTCTGCCAAAATTGGCAAGCGCGGCCTTTACCAGTTTTTCACACTCTGCCCCCCGGCTCACATCCGCCTGCACAATCACACCCCGGGCACCGGCAGCCTCCACGGCAGCCAGTGTTTCTGCCGCCGCCGCCTGATTGCCTGTATAATTTATAACCACCGCAGCCCCTTCTGCTGCCAGGCGCAGGGCAATCCGGCGGCCTATTCCGCGGGATGACCCCGTAACAATGGCAACCTTGTCAGTGAGCGGCATATTCTTCACCGCTTTCTCCCTGCAGGACGGAAAGAACTTTTGCCAGACTCCCGCAGTCTTCCGCCTGGTGCACCCAGACTCCCGGTAGTGTTTTTTTCACGAGACCCGTCAGCGCTTTACCCGGGCCTACTTCCACGAAACGGTCGTAACCGTCTGCCGCCAATTTTTCCACTGTGTCCTGCCAGCGGACGGGCCGGCTTACCTGGCGCACCAGTGCATCTTTAATCGCCGGTGGAGAAGTGACATAGTCGGCGGACACATTGGCCACCACCGGAATTTTGACGGCTTGCAGGCTGGTTTTGTCAATTTCCTCCGCCAGCAGCGGCTCCACCCCTTTCAGCAGGCTGCAGTGGAAAGAGACACTGACAGGCAGCTCCACCGCCCTTTTGGCACCCAGCATTTTGGCAAGTTCACACGCTCTGCGCAGTGCGGGCAGTTCGCCGGCTATGACAATCTGGCCGGGTGCATTGTAATTGGCCGGTTCCACCACGCCCAAAACAGATGCCTCTGCGCAGGCGGTATGGACTTTCTCCCGGTCAAGCCCCAGGATGGCTGCCATCCCGCCCACACCGGGCGGCACTGCTTCCTGCATCAGGCGGCCGCGTTTTTGTACCAGCGGCAACACCTTTTCAAAGGAGAGTGCGCTTGCCGTTACCAGGGCGGAATACTCGCCCAGGCTCAACCCGGCTGCGGCGTCAGGTTCGCAGCCCAGGCTGCGCAACACGGCCAGACAGGCCAAACTGGTGGCTACAATGGCAGGCTGTGTGATCTCCGTCCTTTTTAACTGTTCTTCATCACTGTAAAAAATAATTTCAGATAATTTCATACCCAGCACGTCATCGGCCTCGGCAAAAACACGCCGCGCCTCGGAGTAATTTTCTGCCAGCTCCCGTCCCATACCCACATATTGTGAACCCTGGCCCGGGAAAATATAAGCTACTTTACCCATACTTCACCTCGCCTGTTGTTAACAATATTTACGCTGCAATTCCTTTATTACTTTTACCGTCCCGGTTACAAGATCGTCAATTATTGCCGCCGCCGGTTCCAGCCTGTTTACCAGGGCGGCGCTCTGTCCCGCCATGACGGAACCCCCCTGGACATCACCCTGCCGGACTGCCGCCGCCAGTTTGCCCGCACCCAGTTTTTCCAGTTCCGCCACCGGCAGACCCTGCTTTTCCAGGCGCATAAACTCTTTGGCCAGCCTGTTCTGCAGGACGCGCACGGGGTGGCCTGTTGAAGCGCCTGTCACAACAGTGTCACGGTCCCTGGCACGCAGCACCATTTGTTTGTAATTGGCATGGGCTGTACATTCA
>DUUE01000181.1 GCA_012841735.1 Bacillota bacterium
AGGGCGGGCCGGAAGAGGGACAAATAACATGGCTTTATGGGGCATATTTCTCAGCGCTTTTTTCATAGGCTTTTCAGGGGCAATGATGCCGGGGCCGCTGCTGGGGGTTGCCATTGACGGCAGCCTGAAAAAGGGCTGGACAGCCGGCCCAATTATTATTGTGGGACATGGTATTCTGGAATTTATACTGATTATTTTTATGACATTCGGGCTCAAAGATTTCTTTGCCAAACCGGCGGTAGCGGGATTAATCGGCTTATTTGGCGGTGCGTTTCTGGCCTGGATGGGTTTCGGCATGCTGAAAAGCGGGATAAACAAGTCAGTCTCCCTTGAAAATCCGGAAGCCGGCGGCCGGGCGGGAACAAGAAACCTAGCGTTGGCCGGGGTGATTGTCAGCGCCACCAATCCTTACTTTATCCTCTGGTGGGCGACAACGGGAATGGAGTCGGTACGGCGGTCTTACACCCTGGGACTCCTTGGGGTTTGTATCTTTTTTTGCGGTCATATCCTCGCCGATTTTGTCTGGTATACGGCGGTCACCACCGCTTTTTCCCGCGGCAGGAAAATAATAACCGACGCCGTCTATCACTGGATAATAATTTTGCTGGGTGTCTTTCTTTTGGCATTTTCCCTCTATTTTCTGCTCAACGGCTGGCAGATGCTGCATTAAACCCGTTCGTTAATACTTGCCAGTAAAAAAAAGAGCCCCGGAGGCTCTTTCCCTTTTAATGCCCCATTTCCTTTAAGATCCTGGAAAGTGTCCGCAGGCGTTCTCCCAACAGTTCCCCGTCTTCACTGAGCACCTGGTTAAACAGTTTTATATCCTCATTTATTTTTTCATTGTCTGTGCAGACGGCTACTGTCATTGCATCTCCCTGTAAGCCAACACGGTCAATGACCGGTTTTTCAGGATCATGTAAATTTTCATAGCGATAAGCGTCCTGAAAATGGCGCAGCGCGCGGCACACCAGAATTGCCAGATCAAGTACACGGTGCAAAGGCAATTCTTCCGACTGGCGTGACCATTTCTCCCCGGTATGGCGCCAAACTTTGGCGGAAATCTCCACCTTGCCGCGGTCGTTCCATTGCGCCAGGCCCAAAGACAGGCCCTTGGCATCTGACTGATAGGCATAGCGCCCGTCAACATTTTCATAGTTCTCTACAACAATCACCGGTTTATGTTTTAAAGTTGTGGGTATCTTCATTGTTTTCCTCCCGTCTTGTTTAGTAAATAACTAAATTAGTAAACTACTATTTTAGTATATATCCTCTTTTTTCTTAAGTCAAGTAAACCTGCGCGGCACGCTACGGACCCGGGAGGCATACAATATTGTTGGAACCTCCTTTCGTATAAGAGGTAAGCTGTAAGGCTCTCACCAGGCTGTCCTGCAATTGAGCAGGGCAGCCTACATATATACAAACAGCAAGCCCCATGTGAGTCTGTAATTCACCTGGGGCTTGCTGTTTCAGATAGAGAGCAGTTCTTTTGGAGTATTTGTGGATCACTTCTTGAGCTTGATTGACGGAGAAATATAACATGCCCATTCTTTCCCCCTACTACCGTTTAAGCGCAATCACGTAAAAAACTGCATATATATGTGCCACCCCGTCAGGACAGCATACACGGCAAAACTCACTGCCGCCCCCAGGGGAATCAGCCTTGTGTAGCGCACCTTGTCACGGACGTACCAGAGGAAACAGATGCAAAGTGGGACAAAAATAACTTTGTATATCGGGAACCAGGGCGTATGTAAGATTGAATCAATGACAGGATTTGCCTCCGGTTTGCCCAAAACGTGAACTGCACGCAAAGTAAAGATGTAGTCGGCAATGTTAAGCAAGGCGGTTAAGGAAAGGAGAGCTGCGAGGACCTTGTCATGCATAATAGTCACCTCACCGCCAGTATATGCGAGCTATTTAGATAAAATAATATGTAAAGTTTTCCTCATCAATACAGACCGGGCAGCCCGGTCCTCATCCGAACAGCAGGGGAATTTTGCCTGGTCAGGCTGCCTCCTGTAAAAAGAAAAAGACCCGGAAACATTGCTTGTCTCCGGGTCTTTCTGCTTTTCTTATGGTGGAGATGAGGGGAATCGAACCCCTGACCTCTTGAATGCCATTCAAGCGCTCTCCCAACTGAGCTACATCCCCATATGGCTTTTCAGTGACAAAGATTATTATAGCGGCTTTCTTCCCGGTTGTCAACAGTCGGCGGCTAGTAATTACTGCCTTCGGCGGCAGGCTCCACTCCGGGAGCATGGCTCCAGAGGCGTTCAAGTTTATAAAAATCCCTTGCTTCCGGCTGGAAGAGATGGACGACCACAGAACCGTAATCCAGAAGGATCCAAAGACCCTCATCATAGCCCTCTTTATGCAACAGCGGGTAGCCTGCCGCTTTTACTTTCTCCATAATGTTATCCGCAATGGCATGCTGCTGAAGCTTTGTATTTCCGGTTGCAATGACAAAATAGTCGGCAATTAACGAAACTTCGCCTATTTTCAGCACAACCATGTCCTGTGCTTTTTTATCCCGGGCGGCAGCTGTAATCAGGTCAAGCAACATTTGTGTGTCTGCGGTCAACAAGAACCCTCCCTATTCTCCGCTAGGATAATTTTTCCCAATAATTACTGTTACTAATACATCACTTTCAGTATTTTCTGCTTTTAACAGATCCGGATTGGGGATAAATTGGGCAACTTCCTTGGCTGCCTGCAAATTTGTGTCCCGGTAAATTACCTGTGTCACTTCATAATCAAAATTATCCGCATTGCCCACATTAACAATGTGAAACCTCTCCGCCCTCAGCATGTCTGCCACCTTGCCGGCAATGCCGGCTACGCCGCAGCCGTTCAGCACTTCTACAGTTATCTGGTTCCTGGGCAGGATAATCGTTCCGTCCGCCAGCCAGACTGACAGGACAGGAATGCTTTCCGCATCCAGCGCCCAATACTGAGCCCCCCCTCTGTCTACAACGGTGCCCGGTACAGGATAGACCTGGACCGCTGCGGCGTAAGAGGCGTCTTCAAAAGTCCGCAGCAGTGAAAGAACCTCACGCCAGGACAAGTTGGTCTGCAGGGCGGGAGCAGTATGGCGAAAGCTGAAAAAATCTTTAACCATGTTACCCTGCAGGGTTTGCCGCAACACTGCCGCCAGTACCTGGCGGCGGCGTTCTGTTTTTTCCGCCGCATTCAGCCCGCCGGCGTTCAGGTAGGCAGGCAGATTTTCCCTAGCAATAGTGGGTATGCTAACGGCATATTCTTCTTCCAGTTCTGAAGCCAGATCGCCCAGGGCAGCTTCACTGATTTCCATGAAAACATGGATTTGGGTCTCCAACAGCCTTTCAACTGCCTGGAGGAGGCCGGACCTCCCTGTAGAGGCAAAAACCTGCAGCAAGTCAACCGGTACTTCCTCTTCAGGGTTTAACAGCGTTTCTGCCGGCAGGGCAAGATGGCGGACAATTTTGTCTTCCGCTTGGACTGCCGCCAGGGAGAGGCTTGTCAACTTCTCTTCCGGGGAGACGGTATAAAGAAGTATATTTAATGCCTGCCCTTCCTCCGGTGCAGGCAGGTTCTGAGCCCAGGTGCTCTCATCCCGGATACCTTTAAGCGCGCCAAGGAAACGTGATGCAAAAAAAAGCAGGAGTAAAAAAGCAAAAATGGCCAACAGAAAGAGCAAACGGCCTTTCTTTAACCTGCGCCGTTTTGTCCTAACTGTGTAATAATGGGCCATGAATCTACACTCCCTTAGCAATATTTTGCACCAGGTTGTTCCAGTAGTCTATGGTCCGTGGATGGATAGTTTTTTCCTTTGACAGTAAGTATGTTATGGTATTGGCTGTCGCCAGGCGCAATGCTTTGGAAAAATCATGCTTGCTGACGCTCCGCACTTCCGCCACACCGGGATAACGGCGGTTAGGTTCAATTTTATCTGCCAGGTAAATTATCTCGTCCAAAAGCGGCATACCGGGAAGGCCAAGTGTATGGTTGCTGATGGCGGAGAGGATTTCCTCATCCGTAACACCCCATTCCCTGGCCACGACCGC
>DUUE01000252.1 GCA_012841735.1 Bacillota bacterium
ATGGCCTCAATTATGGGCGCATTTTTTTTGTTTGGCTTATCCCATTGTCCTTCGCGATGCACTTGGTACCAATTTTTTAGCAACTGGGCAATCCTTTGCTGATCTGCTGAAGAAGTATCATCCGCCTGCATTTTGATCAACCACTTGGTTTTCAAGATGTTTAAGAACTTTTCGGGATCGGCATCATATTGATCCTTGATCATCTCTTCGGCAATGGGGCCGGATAAATGTGCCGGAATTGAGGATACCTCTTCCTCTTTCTGCTCTTCTTTGCGCTGAATTAGGGCCGTTCTCAGCTTGTTTTCTTCCTGCTCGCAGCGTTCAAAGCGTCCATAACCGACAGCAGTTTTGGCCCCGGCGCCTAAGTTTTGCAGGGCCTGATCAAGCCATTGTAAGACCTTTTCCAGGTCGGACTGGTTCTCCTCTGCGATATCTATTTCCCGGGGGGCCAGGGCAAAGAGAAACACCTGCTGTGCATCGACCGTCAAGAATGGAATGGGGTTGGGATCTTGCCAGTCGCCTGGCGCTTCGCTTCCACTGTAATATTTTTGATAGTGGGGTGTCATTACGTCAGCAGCCAGCTGGATGGGAGCAACGGGTAGAGCATCAAAGAAAATGATGCTGCCGGCGCCAGTGGGGCTCTCATTATTGCCCATTTCCTGCGAACCGAATATGCGGTTTATGTCATCTTTGGAATGCTCCAACCATTGTTCAACCCAGGCCCTGACCAGCCCTTTGAACGATGACCCAGGTAGATAGGGAACTCCCAGGGTGTGGTGCCAGGTCATCCCGTTTTCAATGGGATGGTTCAACCCCAGGCCGGTGGCAAAGCGCCAGGTAGTCCTGTAGCAGCGGAATTCTCCAGCCCTATCTTCAATTAGATTAATGAGGCGTTCTACTGCTTCAGATAGAAGGCTTCTGCTGCCTACCGGACGCTCGCTGATAGATTTTATCCACTGCATTTTGCCCCCTTCTTTATCTTTTTTCCCTTCTGTAATTTTCCAGTCCTTATCCCAGTGAATAAAAAACTTGTTAAATCTAAGCCCGGCATTGCCTTGATGGCTCTGCTTTATGAGGGGTTCACTTTTATGACTTTCAGATTGATAAAGTGGTAGGCGCACGTTTTTCCCCCCTTGCTAGTCAGTTTTTATGAATGCAACCGCGAATTTTTTATACCATTCCAGGTATGACAGCGCCTCTGCCTGCGCGTGCAGGTAGCTGTCGCGATCGCCTTCAGTAATGGCAGTGATCAAATCTTTACAGCCCTTGTAGGGGGCCATGGTGCTGTCCCGGCAAAGCCAGTCCTTCAAGGCAGCATAGATGGCTCCATGAGGTTCTTCCTGATTTCCTTTAGCCTGGGCCAGAAGGGTGGCCATGGCCTGTCCCAGGCCGTTGATGAGAATGGAAGCCGGGGCGCTTTCGGCATAGGACACGAATTTTTTCCTTTCTTCTTTGTCCTTGTACTTCTC
Organism: Bacillota bacterium; assembly: GCA_012841735.1. Classification (GTDB taxonomy): domain Bacteria; phylum Bacillota; class Dethiobacteria; order Dethiobacterales; family Dethiobacteraceae; genus DUUE01. The sequence goes on from DUUE01000252.1 coordinate 1,470, forward strand.
ATCAGCGTCTTTAATCCTTTTAAGGGCATGTTCGGCTCGTTTCTGTTGTAAAGTTTGCTTTGATTTTTTCATCTGTTTTCACCCCCGCCATCGATACAGCTTATCGCACACCATCCCTGGCCCACTGTTTCGTTGCCCCCAACCTGCAGGTAGGGATGTTGCTTGAACATTTGAACTAAAGAGTTCAGGGTCCCCTCTTCGCCGGGGCGGGCAAAAAGAAGGGTATAAAAGAGGCTATCGGGCGGTATAGTTTCTTCGTACCAAAGGTTTTGGCTTATTTTATTGTTATCCAGTTGATTCCGCGCGTTTATCGCCAGGGAGTACGTTGCAAAAAAATTAAATTCTTTATCATTTACGATGACGAGGTTATCAGCCAGGCGCTCTTTTACCGAATCGTGCTTGATCAGCGATTTGATTTCCTCGGCAAAGGATTCCAGCTTTGCACCAGCTTCTATTTCTAATTGGATGTCTTCGATATAGAGTCTTCCTTTTCCAACAGCGAGGGCTTTGCCATCCTCCAAGTTGCGTAAAGGTTGAAGATCAAATGACACGCCCGTTAAGCCGGCCAACTCGCAGTCGCGCTGGAAACGCTCCAGGAGATAAGGGCAGGTGACCCACTTATAATGGCTGTTTAAAGAGCGCACCGGCAGCAGCAGCAGGCGGCCGTCGGTGACGGCAACGGCGCCGGCCTGATTTTGAGTGCCAAATACTTGATTGAGATCTAAGTCTATTTTGTTACGCGTCAGATACTGTTCAGCGGTATCCTTCAGCGCGCCTTTCAGGCTGGAGCCAACTATTACCGGGTAATTGGTGGTTTTCTCGCGGGCGACCGGCAAATCGACGGTACCGCTAACCTGCCCGGTTCCGGGATGCAAACTGGTTTCCGCCAGCATTCCCATAATGACACTGGTCATATTTAATCAACCTCCCATTTACCAATTAATACTTGCCCGTAACCATAAGAGTAAGCTTCTTTGTCCCCAATATGGCTTCCATGCAGGGCTTCGATATTTCCTATATCCTCCGCCGAGGCCTCGAAAAACCAGGTGCTGCCGGGAGGCAGGAAAGGCTGCAGCGGGCGGGGCACCTGTTTTTCCAGATCCCAGCCGCCATAGAGATGAGGCTTTCCAATACAGGCGCTGACACAATTGCCGGGAGCCTTTTCGGGCCCCTCCAGTATGAGCTTCTTAAGCTGCTCCCTGCTGGTAGAGGAAGCAGGAGTGATTAGGGAGATAGTATAGCGCACCAAGCCATCTTCCGCCGGCTCGAGCTTGGGGAGCTCGGGGAGCGATCTTTGGTAATCGTCAGTGGTAATTAGGTTTATTTTCACCGCTGCCAGGCGTCCTTCACCGCCCAGGGGAAGGATCTGCTTCTGCAACGTAGGCCAATCGCCGGGGAGCCCGTCGACGATGACTCTTATCTTCAGGTGGTAGTCCGGCCGGATATGGACGATTCGGTAAAGGTTGTGATCTTCAGCGGTGCGAGTTGCAGCATCACGTTTAAGACCGATCCTCGCCTCTTCGTGCCATAACTTATCTTGGAAGAAAGCTTCATTTTTCGGTATGGGCTCTCCTTTTGCGACGGTGCTGTAGCCTTTCCGGGTAAGGTAGAGATTTTCCGGGGGGTAGGCTCCGTCCAGCTTTTCTTTTTTCTGGGGCAGGCG
>DUUE01000460.1 GCA_012841735.1 Bacillota bacterium
GCCACAAGCAATGCACCCAGCACTGTATATTCCTGCGGTGTAAAACCGGCAAATCCGTCTACCCAGATACGTGTGCCGGGCGGTAAACCGCCACCGGCAATGGCTGCCGCCAGTTCATTAAGCACATCTTCCGGGTCGCTGAATTTCCCCGACGTAAAGTCCCTGTAGGCGGAAAAAATGGACGCCAGGTCGGCCAGTTTGCCCTGCAGCTGCGGCGGGCATTCCGGCGCTGACGCAAGCCGCTGTAATGTTTCCGGCTCCACTTTGTAATATTTAAATTCCCGCAGTTGCCAGGCCAGCTGCTCACAGAAACGCGGCTGCCCGGCAACCCTGCCAAAGACAGTCAGGCTGTCATGTTTTTCCTGCAGCAGGCGCCGCAGGATCAGGTTTCTGCCCGTTTCACTGATGTGCGGCAGATTGCCGGCGGCCGCCCGCAGGCGCCAGGCCATGCGGCGGAAAGACAATATCTCTGCGCGGAAAGTTCCGCCGCCGCAAAGCAGGGCCAGTTCTTTTTCCGTTTCAAAAGTGGCTTGTTCCGGAACCAGAAAAATAAGCGGTGCACCCAGCGGTTCCTGCCTGCACAGCCGGGCGATTTCAGCCAGGCAGGCGGTAGTTTTGCCGCTTCCCGCCCGGCCCAGAATAAAACGAAGCGCCATGATTCTTCCTCCCTTTGTCAGCAAGAATGATTTCGCGTCCGGGAGTGTCAAATCCTTTCCCGAAGTCCTTCCCTTTTGCGGAAGGATAATGTAAAATAATTATCATACTTGCCAGCACAGTGACAAGGAGGTTTAAAATGTATAAAATTGCCGTTATCCCGGGCGACGGGACAGGCCCGGAGGTTATCCGGGAAGGACTGAAGGTTCTTGATGCAGTCAGTGCGGCAGAAGGATTTACCATCGATTATACCCATTATGACCTGGGCGGTGAGCGCTACCTGCGGACAGGCGAAGTGCTTCCGGACAGTGTGCTTGAGGAATTGCGCCGGTTTGACGCCATTTACCTGGGAGCCATCGGCCACCCCGGGGTGAAGCCCGGTATTCTGGAAAAAGGCCTGCTTTTGCGCCTGCGTTTTGAACTTGATTTATACATTAACCTGCGACCGGTCAAACTCTACCCCGGGGTGGAAACACCGCTGAAGGACAAGGGCCCGGAAGAGATTGACTTTGTTGTCGTGAGGGAGAATACGGAGGGGCAGTATGCCGGGGCCGGCGGTATTTTGCGTAAAGGGACGCCCCACGAAATAGCCATACAGGAATCTGTCTGTACCCGTATGGGCGTGGAGCGCTGCCTGCGTTATGCTTTTGAGTATACCAGGGCACGCAATAAAAAGAAGAAGCTGACTCTGTGCGGCAAAACCAATGTCCTTACATACGTCTTTGACTTATGGGAACGTGTTTTTCACGAGCTTGGTGCAGCCGAATATGCGGATATTGCCCGTGATTACGCCCATGTTGATGCCACGGTTATGTGGATGGTGAAGAATCCGGAATGGTTTGATGTGATTGTGACAGAAAATATGTTCGGCGACATTATTACCGACCTGGGCGCCATGATTCAGGGCGGCATGGGCATTGCCGCCGGCGGCAATATTAACCCTGGAGGAGTCTCCATGTTTGAACCTATCGGCGGCTCCGCACCAAAATATACCGGTCAGAATGTGGTCAACCCCCTGGCGGCCATTGGCGCCGCCGCCATGATGCTGCAGACACTGGGCGAGCAAAAAAGCGCCGCACGGATTGAGAATGCCGTGATGCAAGTCTGCGCCACCCGCCTGAAAAGTATGGCGGCAGGCAAAATGGGCTATACCACTTCACAAGTCGGTGACATGGTGGCAGAATCTGTTTAAAAAAGTTTCTATTTTGGCAGCAGTGACTACTGCTGCTTTTTTTTTTTGCTTTTTCCAACGATGCAGTACTCATTTGGGGATTGAAATGGGGCAAAAAATGTGTATAATATTAGACATATATATGTTATTAACACATATGTGAGGTGATAAATATGTGCCCACGCAGAAGGAAAGTTCAGCAGCGTTCAGCTCTGCCCTGTCCCGGCGGTAAAATTGAACGTTTTATTGAGCCCTGCCTGCTGCTGCTGTTGGTGGAAAAACCGGGGCATGGGTACGAGCTTTTGGAAAATCTGTCCCAGTTTGATTTTGACCCCCGCTGTATGGACCCGGGACAAATTTACCGTACCCTGAGACGTATGGAAAAAGAAGGCCTTGTCACATCAACCTGGGAAACGGGAGCATACGGGCCGGCCCGCCGGCGTTATGCTGTCACTGACGAGGGCCTTGAATTTCTTGATCTTTGGATCAGTGTCCTGCAAAAACGTGTGCAGGTAATAACTAAACTGCTGCAACGGCATGCAGAAAACAGGGAAAGGCAGAAATGACACTATGTTCAACATAATTTTATATGCGGCGGCCGGTGGCAGCCTGCTTTACACACTTTACCGGCTTTACCGGGACGGCGCAAAAACAAGAAAATCCCTGCAGGTGGCAAAAAAATCATTTTTTAACCTTCTGCCGGATCTGACTGCCCTGTTCCTGCTGGTAGCCATAGTCTTGTCAGTCATCCCTCCGGAAACAATCAGTAAGGTGGTAGGCAGCCACAGCGGCATTTGGGGCATGCTGATTTCAGCTGTGGCCGGGTCACTCACCCTTGTCCCGGGCTTTGTTGCCTTCCCGCTGGCAAAATCTTTACTGTCAGTTGGCGCCGGCCTGACTCAAGTGATTGTTTTTATTTCCACACTGATGATGGTCGGTATTGCCACCGCCCCTTTGGAGATCAAGTATTTCGGTAAACGTGAGACACTGTTACGCAACGGTCTGGCGTTTGTTTATGCCTTCATTGCCGCTATTCTTATCGGGAGGCTGGTATGATGGCACTGCTGAAACGTTACCGCTATACTTTGCTGCTCATGGCAGTCATTGTGGCAGTACGCCTTATAAATCCGGTGCTGGGCACAGATATGATTGCACGGGCTGCTGCCGGTTTCAGGGAAATGCTTGCTGTTTTGCCGCCTATTTTTCTGCTTCTGGGACTGCTGGAGGTCTGGGTTCCCCGTGAAGTAATTTTGCGGAATCTGGGCAAAGATTCGGGGATGCGCGGTATTTCGCTCAGTATTTTACTGGGTGCGGTTGCCGCAGGCCCGCTGTATGTGGCCTTTCCCATTGCGGCTTCCATGTTGCGCAAAGGTGCCACTGTCGGTAATATTGCCATTTTCCTTTTTTCCTGGTCAACACTGAAAATCCCGCTGCTTCTGTTTGAATCATCAGCCCTGGGCTTACGGCTTACACTGCTGCGTGCCACCATCAATCTGCCGGCCGCCATCATCCTCGGCCTGCTCGTTGACAGTCTCCTGCCGCCTGCGGAAAAATCTGCGCTAAAAGAAAAACTGGAGCAATCTGCCGTTCCTGAAATGACAAAGCAGTTGTCCCGTTGAGATGGCGGGCGGCTGCTTTTGTTGACAGTCGCTGAAGCACTGCGTTATGATTGGTAAGTGAGGTGAATAAAGCCCATGAAAATTGGTATTATCGGCCCGGCCATGTCCGGCAAATCCACTTTGTTTCAGCTGCTGACAGGGGCAACTGCAACAGGCGGCAAAGGCGGCATCCCACAAGGGGCGGCAAAAATCCCGGATGAGCGCCTGGAAGCACTGTCGGCCGTTTTTCGCCCCAGGAAAACCACTTTCGCCACAGTTGAATTTGCCGATTTCCCCTCCCTGGGCACGGGCGGCGAAATGAGCGGCGAACTGGCAGGCCGCCTGAAAACACTTGATGCACTGGCTGTGGTTGTCCGTGCACACCAGGACCCTTCCGTTCCCTGGCCGGTTGAACCGACCACGCCAGATGCAGCTTTTTCCGCTTTTCTCCAGGAAATGATTTTGACGGATCTTGTCCAGGTGGAAACGCATTTAAGCCGTAATAAAGACAAAAAACGTACACCGGAAGAAACACGCCTGCTGGAGAAATGCCGGGAACTGCTGGAAGCCATGAAACCGCTGGCCGGCGAAAGCTGGAAGGAAGATGAGCTGCCTTTCCTGCGGAACTATGCTTTTCTCTCCCTGCGCCCTGTTTTGGTTGCCGTCAACCTGGACGAGGAACAACTGCAGGAGGACAATTATCCGGGGAAAAAAGAAATAACAGATCTCTGCCGGGAAGCGGGATATCCCCTGCTCACATTCTGCGGCACGCTGGAACAGGAAATCAGCAGGATGCTACCGGAAGAACAAAAGGAATTCATGAGTGCTTACGGCCTGGAGGAATCGGGCATTGCCCGCCTGGCCGCTGCCGCCTACAAGCTTCTTGACCTCATTTCCTTTTTTACTGTCGGCGAAGATGAAGTCCGGGCATGGACTATTAAAAAAAATACACCCGCCAAAAAAGCAGCGGGTAAAATACACTCCGACTTTGAGCGCGGCTTTATCCGGGCGGAAGTAATAAACTTTACGGAATTTGTGGAGCTTGGCAGTTCACTGAAGGCAGCGCGTGAACAGGGCAGGCTCCGCCTGGAAGGAAAGGATTATCCCGTTCAGGACGGGGATATTATTACTTTTCGCTTTAACGTCTGACTTTTTCCGGTAATAGCTAAAAACGGCCTGTGACCGTGAGCACAGGCCGTTTTCTTTTACGGCAGGGCCGAGAAACCGGGAAGGCTGTAATTAAAGGAATTTAAAAGATAAATAATGACGACCCCCAGCGCCAGGATGACGCCGTAAGGCAATGTTTTTCCCGGACGGTTCCCATCCTCCAGCCCTGCCAGGTGCTCCTTCCTGCGGGTAAACAGGAAACAGTAAAATGACAAGAGTAAATTCTTCATCCGCCTGCCCCCTCCTCCCTCTTTCAGTATTGTCACCAGCGCTATGACGCCTCCGGCCAGTGCCGAGGCCAGCATAATCTGCACCACCCGTCCGCTGCCGGCAAAAGCGCCGATTACACCCAGCATTTTTACATCACCAGCTCCCATTCCACCCACCAGATACGGCACCAAAAGCAGTGCCACACCGGTGAAAAAACCGTAAAAAGTATATTTTGTGCCTGCCGCAATTCCCTGTGAGACAAGATGGAGTACCCAGGCTGAAACAAATCCGGCCAAAACGATTTTATTGTAAATTTTCCTGCTTTTCAGGTCAGTATAGAGGCAAACGAAGACGAAAACAAAAAGCAGTACGTTAATCACTCACTTTCTCCTCCTTCCAATGCAGCTTTTCCCCGCAGGCAAGGCGGAAACTGTCTATCGTGCCGTTCTTAAACTCCAGGGCGGTTTTTGCCTCCCTGCACGGGGGCGTCACGCGCCAGGGGGGAAGAGACGGGTAGAGCGCAATAATTTCATTGTTCTTGTTCAGGAAAACCACATCAATGGCAAAACGCATAAACATGGTATGTATTGCATTGCACGGTACAAGGACAAGAGCATCAAATTCCTCCGGGAATGTTTTTTGCAGCATCAATCCTTTGAACCTGTGCCGGAAAGTATAAGCCGCTTCAACCCTGCCGGTAAAAATAATTTCCCTTCCCTTTCTGACAAACATTTTCAGATCCCTGCAAAATTCTCGATAATCTGAATCAGGGCAGGTCCCAGCAGGACAATAAAAATGGTGGGAAAAATAAAAAAAACAAGCGGAATCAGCATTTTTACCGGCACTTTCATTGCCCGTTCTTCCACCCGCTGCCTGCGTCTGCGGCGCATTTGTTCCGCCTGGTTTTTCAGGGTATTGCCGATATTAAGCCCCAGTTGTTCCGCCTGAATAATGGTGGAGGTGAAAACTTTAACATCGTCCACACC
>DUUE01000251.1 GCA_012841735.1 Bacillota bacterium
AAGCTGGTGAGCCACTGTCGGAGGGTGGTATATCTCCGCACCAGGGAAGGAATGCAAGCGGTCTGACGGCCACTTTGAAGTCTGTTGCGAAGCTGGACCATATTAAGATTTCGGGAGGTTCGGTGTTAAATGTGCGAATTAATCCGGAGGTTCTTAAAGACAACAACAAAATGAAAAAATTTGCCTCTCTGATCAGGACCTATTGTGAAACCGGGGGGTATCACGTCCAGTTCAATATTGTGGACAGCGGTATGCTGAGAGATGCCCAAAAAAATCCCGAGAAATATAGAGACCTGCTGGTAAGAGTGGCTACATACAGCGCATATTTTGTCGAACTCAGTGCGACATTGCAAAACGATATTATTGCCAGAGTGGAGTTTCAAGAGGTGTAAAACTCAAAATTCACTCTGCAATTCTAAGGGAGGGATGTTGCCGCAAAGATATGAGACTGCATGAGGAATCGTGTTGAGAGGGTTGCTGGGTGTTAAGTTTTAAAAATTAAGGAGGGAAAATGATGCATAAAAGATGGCTGTGTGCTGGTGTATTGGCGGTATTAATGGTGTTGCTTCTGCTTGCCATTGGTTGTAATGGCAAAGAAACAGGAGAAGTTACAGAAGGTGGTACCCCGGCAACGGAGGACACCCCTATAACCGTTGTTTATGGTGGAGCGTTTCCCCCGGAATCGGATACAGGTCTAGTTCACCAGGCATGGATGGACAAAATTGTGGAGAGAAGTGAAGGAAGGGTACAGTTTGAAACACACTGGATGTGGTCTCTGATTCCGGCTCAGGAAGAAGCACCTAAAGGAGTTAAAGAAGGAATTGCGGATATCCATGCTTTTTTCTGGGATCCAAGCCTTACGCCTGTGAACTACGGGCTGGAAAACATGCCTTTTATGGGCTGGCCTTCGCGGGAGGCGATATTGGCCATATGGCATCAACTGCATGAAGAGTTTCCCGTAATGAGCGAAGAGCTCAGTAAATTGGGAGTCAAAATGTATGGGCTGGGGACCGGATCGCCTAATAACCTGGGCTTTACGAATAAAGTAGTGCGGGTTCCTGAGGATATAAAAGGTATGCCAATTCATGTATGGGGTCCTTCCCCGTTTGCCGACCTATTATCCAAGGCGGGTGCTACTCCGGTTGAGCTGGGTTTTGGAGATATTTACACTGGATTTGACACGGGAATAGTTGAAGGAGGCATCGGCCCTGCTACCGCTACGGATGCTACTGGAGTTACTGATTTCATGAAACATGTCACAGTCTTTGGCGATACCGGCTTCGGAGTATTCTTTCAATTTGTGATTATAAACCCTGAATTTTATAACAATCTGCCCGAAGATATAAGGCAAATCTTCGATGAACTAGAACCCTTCCTTGTTGAAGAGACTATTAGGATGCAGACTGAGCTCCACGAGGCAATCATGGATAGGGTGGCGAACGCAGGTCATACAATTACAGAACTAACCCCTGAAGAGATCAAATTATGGGAAGATTTAGCTACACCTCTGCATGAAGAATGGATCGAAGAAATGGAGGCTAAAGGAGTACCGGCTAGGGCCATATACGATAGGGCCAAGCAGCTGATCGAAGAGTACAAGTAAGTAGACGTTTTTTGCACCTGTATTAGCGGGGCTGGGCAGGGTTTCAAGGTTAACTATTTCTCTTGGCATGGAATATCAGGGTTTCGGTTTTAACCAGTTGTCTTTGAATGGAACCCTGCCCTTTTAAAATTCAAACACAGGGAAGCCCTGGCTGGGGAGGCCTTGGAAATGAAGATCATAATGAAAATAATTGGTTGTATATTCTATCTAAGCCGGATCATCGGATATTTGCCGCTTGTATTGGTGGTAGCAATGATGCTGCTTATTGGAGGGAATGTCTTTACGCGTGAATTACTTAACAGCCCCATAACTGGCGCTTCAGAACTTTCGCAGATGATTTTGATATTCATGCTTCTCTTTCTGGCATGGTGTGTCGTAGAGGATGAACACTTTAAGATCGACATACTGGCAAAGAATTTACCATCAAGGGTTAAGGGAATTTTCGATATCGTTAATCTTTTTCTTGCCCTGGTAACTTTTGCCTTTTTGTCCTGGAGGGGCTATGCAGCAGCTTTGTATGCTAAAAGTGTAAACCTTCAATTTACTACTCTGGGGATACCCCATTTCTACTTTCTTTTATTGCTGGTATTAGCTTTTGCAACCTTTTGTCTGGCTGTAGCAGGACGCTTGGCCCAGAGAATAATCGAGGTGATTAAAGAATGATCTCCCCAGAAATTATTGGTCTTGCAGGGATAGTTCTCCTATTAATCTTTTTAGCGATGCGCATGTGGATTGGCGCCGCTACAGCAATTGTAGGCATTCTTGGGATAATATGTATTCGAGGTTTACACCAGGCCTCTTCTTTGATGGAAATGGTGCCCTATCAAAATGCACTTGATTACTCCTTGACGGCCATGCCCATGTTTATCCTTATGGGCATGATTATAGCGGTAGCCAGGATCGGTTCCGACATGTATGCAGCAGCTCATAAATGGGTCGGGGGAGCCCGGGGAGGATTGGCCAGTGCCACTGTCCTTGCCTGCGCTGGAATGGGAGCGATTACGGGTGCTAGCACCACCGGCATCATGGTCTTGTCGAAGGTAGCCCTGCCGGAGATGGAAAAATACAAATATGATGATCGGTTGTCCATTGGGTCAATTGCCGCGGGCAGTTCTTTAAGTACTTTGATTCCTCCCAGTGTTCCCTTTATTTTATACGGCATCATGACTGAGACATCGGTGGGTTCGCTATTCATTGCCGGTATAGTCCCTGGTTTGCTGGGGGTAGCCGTTTATATTGCCACCATCTATACCCTCTGCCTGATTAATCCCCGGATGGGGCCGCCCGGGCCGAAAACGAGTTTAAAAGAGAAGATTGTTTCCTTAAGAAAGATATGGTCCACATTAGCTCTTTTTGTTCTGGTCATCGGCGGCATCTACGGGGGACTTTTTACCCCTACTGAAGCCGGAGCGGTGGGCACTTTGGGTGCTATTGCGATTGGTTTATTCAGCCGGAAACTGAGTGTCAAAGGCTTTGTTGATAGTGTCATGGAGACCGGGAAGATGACCGGGTCGATTTTAATTATGATCATTGGGGTGGCGGTCTTTTCATCATTTATGACGGTGAGCAAGCTTCCGATGTGGCTGGGCAACTTCATTGTCGGAGTTGATGCGCCCAGAGTGGTAATTCTCATTTTCATAGTCATACTGTTCCTTGTGTTGGGCACATTTATGCCTGCACCTGCGATTATAATGCTGACCATGCCCGTACTCTTTCCCGTGATCAAAGCTCTTGGCGTTGATCCCATCTGGTTTGGGGTTCTGGTAGTGAAAGCAACCGAAATTGGATCCTTAACCCCACCAATCGGTATTAATTGTATTCTCTTGAGCGGTTTAAGCGGCGTACAGC
>DUUE01000224.1 GCA_012841735.1 Bacillota bacterium
AGATTTCCTCCCGCAGGTCCGGGCTCAGGGACGGCGAAGGCGCCTCTTCAATAATTTTCTGGTTGCGCCGCTGAATGGTGCATTCCCGCTCATACAAATGAATCACATTGCCATAGAAATCCGCCACCACCTGCACTTCGATGTGGCGGCCGCGTTCAATATATTTTTCCACCAGCACTTTATCGTCGCCAAATGATTTTTTTGCTTCAGAACGGACCCGGGCCAGCGCCTGGGAGAGATCTTCGTCCCGCTCCACTTTCACCATGCCCTTGCCCCCGCCCCCGGCAGAAGCCTTGATCATAATGGGATATTGGACGTTTTCCTCTTGCATCCAGCGGATAATTTCCTTTGGCTTTGCCACATTGCTGATCCCGGGGATGGTAGGCAGGCCCGCTTCCCGCACAATTTCTTTGGCCTCAATCTTATCACCCATTTTCCGGATTACTTCCGGTTCCGGGCCAACCCAGATCAGGCCGGCATCAATTACTTTCTGCGCAAACTCCTCATTCTCTGCCAGGAAACCCCACCCGGGATGGATGGCATCTGCTTTACTCCTGACTGCCGCCGCAATAATTTTCTCCATATTGAGATAGGAATCGCCCGGAGGCGCCTCGCCAATATGTACGGCAGAATCGGCCATGGTAACATGGTGGGCCAGGCGGTCCGGCGTACTGTAAACTGCAGTCGTCAGGATTTTCCGGTCAATGCAGGTATGCATTACGCGCACTGCAGGAACACCCCTGTTGGCAATAAGAAGTCTCCTGATTTTTCTTTCCATGTCTTGCCTAACCTCCTCAGCATTCCGTCTCCCGCCAAACCTTCATCTGTGACGATTCCTGTATTTGCCGGTGTAGACAAGTTTAACCTATAAAAAAGTTGGCACTGTCAGCTTTTCGCCGGCGCCAAATTTATACTTTATTCCTATTATATTAATGCAAACACCCTGAAATTGCAAGTACTTTTCCCCGGGTTTCCCACTCATCTCTGCAGGCGCCCAAAAGGTCCAACGCATCACAGTATACATTTTCTTCGACAGACAGAAAAAAGCCTCTCATTTTAGCATGAAAGGCCAGTTGAAAATCCATCTCACAATTGTGATGGTCTAAATTAAACCCGGCAGCCATGTGCCAATTTTCGGGAACGTTAAAACCAACAGAATAACGATTATTTCGATCAAGAAAAACGGAAAACTGCCCATGTAGACATCCTTCATGTCCAGTTTGTCAGTTGCTCCTTTCAAGGCATACAGCACCATCCCCACCGGGGGCGTGAGGCCCGCCACCGCCGTGGTAATTAACACCAGCACACAAAACCAGATCGGATCGAAACCCAGGGCAATTACCGCAGGAACATACAGGGGAATAGTGACGATCATCATGGCAATGGCGTCCATCACGCATCCCAGGAGCAAAAGGCTCCCGATCATAATGAGAATGACAACAATGGGGGGAACAGGTGCTGAAACAATCGCATTAACTATTGCACCTCCGGCCCCGGTAAGAGTAAGCACCCTGCCAAAAATACTTGAGGATGACAGGATGATAAAAAGCATACATGTCATTTTCGCAGTTGCCACAAAAGTATCTCTCAATATTGGCCATGTCATTCTTTTATAGACGAAAGCCATCACAATCGTGCCCAGCGCTCCCAACGCCGCCGCTTCAGTAGCTGTGGCAACACCCAGCAGAATCACGCCCACAACCAGAAAAACAATAATCACAAGCGGTGCGGCCCGCAATATCCTGAGCGCAATTTCACGCTTTGAATATTTAACCGGGGCTTCAGTTGAAGCAGGGGTAATATGGGGCCAAATCCTGCTGGTTACAAGAATAAAAGCAACAAAGAGGCACGAACAGATAATACCGGGTACAATACCGCCAATCAGAACCCTGGTCGGGGAAACCTCGGCAAGGGTTGCCAGGATGATAGCCAGCGAGCTTGGAGGAATAAGTACGGCCAGGGAAGCGCCTCCAAGTGCAGAACCGGCGGCAAACCACCTGGCATAACCACTCTTTACCATCCTCGGCACCAGCGTCGAGCCAAGGGTGGCTCCGGTTGCAATGGGGGCCCCGCTGAGCGCGGCAAGAACAGTACCGGTGCCTATTGTCAGGATTGCATCCTGTGCGCGCAGTTTGCCAAAAATACTTTCAGAAACGTCGGTAATTAAATCAACAAACCTGCAGCGCACCATAACTTCACCCATAATGATAAAAAAGGGCACTGCAGTCAGGACAAAAGAATTCAACGAGTTATACATACCAATGCCGACAAGGCTAAGGAATCTGGAGCCGCTGTGAAGCATCATGACGGTAAGATTAGCTGCAATAAATGATAAAAAGACGGGCAAGCCTAAGAGCATCAGCAGGAAAAATACACCGAGCAGAATAACTACCACCAAAAGTACACTCATGATAAACCTCCTATTTCCCGGTTGGCTCTGAGCTCATTGTAAATCGTTTTCTTCATCATGCCGTGTTAATCTATTATGTAAATATCACTTCATGACAGAAAGCTTGTCTTTTGCCCGGGCTTCTTCAGAGACTTAATATCCTCCCGGATTTGCAGCACATATTCCAAGATCATAAACAACCATCCCAGCGGCATCCAGGTGTAGATAATTGCCAAAGGAAACCGCAGCGGGTATTCGGTTGTTATCCCTGTTGCAATGATATTGTCTATCAGGTAGTAGGAGGTAATATATAGCAGAATAATACACAGAACGCAACCTAATATTTTTAGTATCAGCTCATGAATGGCACGGGGCCGGTTTTTAAGATAATCAATGACAAAAGTAACTCTTAAATGAGATTTTTCCTGCAGCACCCAGGCTGCACAGATGAAGGCACTAATAAACAGCGTATAGCCGCCAAACTGCATGACGAAGCGTATGGAATAACTGAAAAATTTGCGGGCGATAACCTCCGCAGTTACTATTAACATTGCCAAAGCTATAAGAATACAACTAAATGTAACTGCAAAGCGATTCCAGTAGTTGGCAATGCTGCGAATTACACCGGCTATTTTGCTCATCCAGTCCCACCTCGCTTTCATTCTGTAGACAGGACGCATCCGGTATGTAAAAAGCATTTATGCATGTAAACATACCGGACGCGTCTTTATACTAATTCGCCGGATTATATGGGCCAATGAACCTGCCTTCCGGAGGCGCATTCAGTTTGTCATAGAT
>DUUE01000253.1 GCA_012841735.1 Bacillota bacterium
AACAGGGCGCTTTTAATTTTACGGACCGCCAGCAGGTCGCTGCTGTTAATGCGGTAGGCAGGCAATATTTGCTGCCTGTGCGGGATTTGCGGATTGCCTGACATAGCCGCCCTCCGTTTTTCATACGTATATGATAGTATATGGAAAACAGACAGGGATTATGTATTGCCGCCCTGTGTGAACAAAATGTCTATTTCCCGGGAAATCTGAAAGACTCTGCGGGGGGAGAAAGATATGTCCTGGGTCGATCTGGCCTGTCTGACAGTGATGCTCTGGGGCGCCGTGCGGGGTTATCTCGGCGGTCTGTGGCGGGCATTGCTTCATTTTACCCTGACATTGTTTGCTTTGCCGGCTGCTTTCTCTTTGCACAAGCCCTTGCTGGCATTCCTCAATCACCAGTGGCATTTTGAGACAGCTTTTGTCGCCTGGTATATACGCCTGGGACGTATAGCACCTGCCTGGGGAGGGACCGGCGGAAAGCGGCCGGGGCTGTCGGAGCAGGCAGTGCACCTGGCAGAACTTTTTGTTCCCGAGCTGGCCGTTCTGCCTGTGGCAACACAGGAATCGTTTTTAGTGCTGCTGGGAACGCTGCTGGCCAGAATGGCCGCTTTTTGTGCCTTTTTTCTTTTTTTTGCCGTCCTGATACGCTACTGCCTGCAGCTTGCCGGGAATGCCGGCACGGCAAAAGTAAAAGAATGGCAGCGGCTTGGCGGCATGCTGCTGGGGCTTTGCCACGGTTTTACGCTGTCTGTGCTGGCCTGGCTGCTTTTTGATGCCGCCCTGGCAATCTTCAGTCCTGGCGCCCTGGGGGCAGATTTTCGTTCTTCGTATTTGTCGGCGGCTTCTTCCCTGCTGCTGCGCTTTTTTCCTTAAAAGGATCTTTTGTCTGCTTGCAGGATTTTACCTGAACGGGACAGAATATAGGTTAGCGCACTGACAGAAATATAATTCAAGCAAAGGTGGTTTCTACATGCGTATAATTTTACTGGGCCCGCCCGGTGCCGGGAAGGGGACACAGGGAGAAAGACTGGTAAAAAAATATAAAATACCTCATATTGCCACGGGAGATATTTTTCGTGCCGCCATTAAGGAAGGTACCGAACTGGGCCTGCTGGCAAAAAATTATATGGATCAGGGATTGCTTGTGCCCGATGAAGTGGTGGTGGGACTTGTCCGGGAAAGGCTGGCGGAACAGGATACGGAACAGGGTTATCTGCTGGACGGCTTCCCCAGGACACTGGCGCAGGCGGAAGCGCTGAATGCGGCACTGGCGGAAATGGGGACACCGCTCACAGCAGTGATTAATGTGGATGTGAACCAGGATGACCTGGTGGAGCGCCTGACCGGCAGGCGTGTCTGCCGCGGTTGCGGTTCCACTTATCATATCAGATTTAACCCGCCCACCGTCCGCTGTGTCTGTGACAAATGCGGCGGAGAACTGTACCAGCGTTCCGATGATTCCGTGGAGACTGTACGGCAGCGTCTTGAGGTTTACCGCGAGCAGACGGAACCTTTAATTGCTTTTTACCGGGAACAGGGCATCCTTTATACCGTGGACGGCTCCCGTGATATTGACCAGGTCTTCGCGGAAATTACTTCTTACCTGGATCAACTGGCGTAAAGTGCTGCAGGTTCCGCACCGTGTCCGCATCATACCTGGCAGGAAAGGGGAAGAAAGCCGTGGCTGATTATGCCGTCGGGGATAAAGTACGGATGAAAAAAATGCACCCCTGCGGAAATGATGTCTGGATAATTATCCGCGTGGGGATGGATTTCCGCATAAAATGTATCACTTGCGGCCGCAGTGTTTTAATCCCGCGGACAAAATTCGAAAAAGGCGTGCGGGAACACTTTAAACAAGAATAAAAATCCCGGCTTTTTTGTAGCCGGGTGCTTTTCTTGTGGTGACGGACAGTGTTGCAGTGCATGTCTTGCCAAGGCAGACCGGTTGTGATATGATGTTACCTGTACTTCCCTGCTCCCGCCCGTGCGGGGGCCACAGACCGAAGGGAGGAGGTGAATAGGCCGTGACCAAATACGAGACCATGTTTATTATTAAACCTGACCTTGAAGAAGATGCATATACAGCCATCAGCACAAAATTTAAAGAGCTGATTGAAGCGGCTGGCGGTGAGGTTACCAATGTCAATCTGATGGGTCGTCGTAAACTGGCCTATGAGGTAAGGAAAAAGTTCCGGGAAGGCTTTTATGTGCTATTCAATTATACCGCCGAACCCGGTGTAACTGCCGAACTGGAACGGAACTTCAGAATCTCTGAAGATATAATCCGTTACCTCATTGTTAAAGAGGAAGAGTAATAAGGTGGTGACCGGAATGCTTAACCGTATTGTGCTGATTGGCCGCCTGACACATGACCCGGAGCTTCGCTATACGCCGACCAGCGGTGTGGCAGTTGCTTCTTTTACCCTTGCCGTCAACCGCATGGTCAGGCAGCAGGGGCAGCAGGAGGCGGATTTTATTCCTATTGTAGTCTGGAGGACACAGGCAGAAAACTGCGCTAAATACCTGGGCAAGGGCAGCCTGGTGGCCGTGGAAGGAAGGCTGCAGATCCGCAAATATGAAGACCGTGAAGGCCAGCGCAGGACGGCGGCAGAAGTTGTCGCCGAACGGGTGCAGTTTCTGGATACACGTAACAAGCGTTCCGAGAGCGAACCGCCGCCTTTTGATGATGCCATGATCGGTGACGATGACGTGCCGTTTTAACTTCAAGCGCACCTGCCTGACGGCGGGCGGCGTGACATGAGGAGGTTTTTCTATGCGCAGAGACCGTGGCCGCAAAGGCAGACGGAAAGTCTGCAGCTTCTGTGTTGATAAAATCGAACACATCGATTATAAGGCAACAGGAAAGCTGTCCAGATATATTACGGAAAGGGGTAAAATTCTGCCCCGCCGTATTTCAGGCAATTGTGCCAAGCACCAGCGCCAGCTGACCATTGCCATCAAGCGTGCCCGTAATATTGCCCTGCTGCCGTACACGGCAGAATAACAGGATTGTGTCTGTAAAC
>DUUE01000003.1 GCA_012841735.1 Bacillota bacterium
ACTGGAGTCTCAGTGCCGGAATCGGTTTTTCCCAATTTGTCTCCATGGGCAATAAATCCGACCTGGACGAAGCCGATTTCATCATGGCTGCTGCCGAGGATCCCAACACCAGCGTTATTCTCTGCTACCTGGAGGATGTTACAAACGGCGAACGTTTCCTGGATGTTGTGCGTAAAGCCAGCCAGATTAAACCTGTGATTATTTTAAAATCCGGCACCTCACAAGACGGAGCCCGTGCCGCTTCATCACACACCGGCGCACTTGCCGGCAGTGATCTTGCATATGATACCGCCTTTAAACAGAGCGGAGTTATTCGTGCCATGAATATGTCGGATCTCTTTGACCTGGCGGTTGCCTTTGTCAACCAGCCTGTACCGGCCGGCAACCGGGTTGCTCTAGTCACCAACTCGGGAGGTCCCGGCATCATTGCCACCGACAGTGTCGAGCGCAATTCACTGAAAATGGCTCGTTTTAATAAAGAAACAAAAGAATATATGCGTTCCCAGCTCCCGGTGGAAGCAAGCGTCTACAACCCGGTGGATATTCTGGGCGACGCCACCCCCGAGCGCTATAAAATTGCGCTGGAATCCATCCTGAAGGACGACAATACAGACAGCGCCCTTGTCCTCCTTTCCCCTACGGCTGTTACCGAACCGGTCGCAATCGCCAATATAGTGGTTGAGCTGCACAAGAAATATCCGCATAAACCGCTCTTTACTTCTTATATGGGTGGGGATAGCCTGACTGAAGGCATCCGCATCCTTTCCGAAGCGGGAATTCCCTGCTATACTTTCCCGGAACCCGCCCTGAAGGCCATTTCCGGCCTTGTCACTTATGACGCACTGCGGACAAAACTGCATAAGAATAAGCCCCTTGCGCCCGCAACCGATGTGGACAAGGAAAAAGTCAAAGCTGTCTTTGCAGAAGTCCTGCGCGACAACCGCCTTACCCTCCTTGGCAGCGAAGCAACACAGGTGGCGGAAGCTTATAAAATCCCGGTCGCACCGGTATACCTGGTAAAAAGCCCGGACGAAGCAGTGGCGGCGGCGGACAAAATGGGCTACCCCGTGGTGCTGAAAATTGCCTCACCCCAAATCATCCATAAAAGTGATGTGGGCGGCGTAAAGATTGGCCTGGAGTCTGCACAGGAAGTCAGAGATGCTTACAATGCCATTATGGAAAGTGTAACGCGTGCGCTGCCCGACACTCCCATTTACGGCATTGAAGTGCAGTCCATGATGCCCAAAGGCAATGAAACGCTGATCGGTATGACACGTGACGCCCAGTTCGGCCCGCTTATTGCTTTTGGTATGGGCGGCATCTACGTAAACCTCTTGCAAGATGTTTCTTTCCGCCTGGCCAATGGCCTGACACAGGAAGATATCGAAGAAATGATCAGCGAAACAAAAGCATACACCCTGCTGAAGGGTTATCGCGGCAGCGAACCTTCCCACATTCCGTCCATTATAGACACTATTGCCAGGATAGCCCAGTTGTCCCTGGACTTCCCTGAAATCGCCGAATTGGACCTGAACCCTGTTATAGCCTATCCCGACAAAGCCGCGGCGCTTGACGTCAAAATCACCCTCGCCGGTGATGATAAGCAGGAGTAAAAAGAGCAGACCGGGCTTCTCCGGGACACCAACGGCGGATAGTATACGCAAAGGCTGGCAGCAATGCCGGCCTTATTTCTTTTCATGATAATTCTGTTTTGTGGCGGCAGCTCTCCCCTGCCGCCCTTCCGCCTTTTCCCATGCCCGCTTTACTATGGTTTCCGGGTAGCCAAGATACTCAAGCACACGGATGGCATTTCTTGATGTTGCAATCCCCTTGTGCAGCTTGTAATCAAACTCCAGACCCAGCGCACCCACCCGTTCACTGAAATGATACAAAGTATAAATATGAGAACAGCTTTCCGCCACTTCCAGGTCATGTGTAGCAATAACACACAGAATGTTTTTATCGGCAAAATATTTCAGCACTTCTATGGCTGCCGGTATTCTTTCCGCCGAATTGGTGCCGCGGAAAAGCTCATCAATAATGCACAGGGCAACAACATGGCTTCTTTCCGCCTTCCTGATCATTGCCAGTATTGCCTCAGCTTCAACCAGGAAATAACTTTTCCCCCCCGGCAGGAAATCGTCTTTATTGATGGATGTGACAATGGAAAAATACCCCGCCTGGTAGCTCTGCGCA
>DUUE01000154.1 GCA_012841735.1 Bacillota bacterium
GCTGTGGAAAAAGCGGCGCACATCTTCATTGGTAAAACGGTAGAGGGGGCCGTACAGGAAAGTGCCGTTGCCGGGATACTGGGCAATAAATTCGTCCAGGTCTTTTGTATTGGTGAGATTGCCGCGTCCTTTGCCCGTAATTGCCAGTTTCCTTCCCAGGCGGTCGTTTTTTTCCAGCAGGGTTACAGATACACCGCAGGCGGCAGCCTGTCCCGCCGCCATCATCCCGGCCGGGCCGCCGCCAATGACTATCACCTGCACAGCCATACCTCCAAGCTATTGGCCCGCACAAGAAAAGCGGCCGTCGCCGCTTTTTGTCACAGGCCGTGCTTTAATCTGCCAAGCGTTTAAATTTCTGCACCAGCTGATTGTTTGCCTGCGTATGTACTTCGAAAAAAAGCTGCTCCATTTCCTGCAGCGACAGTTTGACGGCAGGCGGCTCCAGAATCAGGAGGCGGCGGAATTCTTCCCGCACGGCAAAACGGACCAGGTAAGAAAGTGCATCCGCCGTCACATCCAGTTCCAGCGGGGCATAAGCAACTTCATCCTCTATGTCCTCATCATAAACGGTATAGATTTCCCCCAGGTCAATCCGTTCAATGAAAATTCCCTGCACCGGCACATTCCGCCAGAGGGCGGCCTGCTTGTCCCGCAGTTCCTCCGCCGCTTCCTCGGTGCGTTTGCCGCCGAACAAAAACCTGGCAGGGCGGGCTTTTCCTTTATAATCAAAACGTATCCTGGCCCGGATTTTCTGGGGCACTTTTTCCTCTGTCTCTTCCGCCTGTTTCACATCTTCCACCGGCAGTTTCCTGTCAAAACCTGGTTTTATCATTGGCTCTCCCGCCTCCATGCACACACTTTCATGTTAGATTTTCCCGATTTATGTGAATGTATTCGTGTCTTTCCGGGAAATTCCTGCTTCGCTTCCGGCAAGAGCGGCAGGCCCGGCCAGCTTCAGCCGGCCTTCCAGCCAGTCGACAAACTGGCGCGCCGTCCGGGGTGAACGGCTGTTTTGCCATCTTTCCCAGCGCAATGCTTCCCGCCGCAGTTCTTCCTTGCCGACGGCAAGTCCCCGCCTGTGGGCCATCTTTTCCACCAGCTCCAGGTAACGGCCCTGGTCCGGGGCGAGAAAAGTAATGGTCAGGCCGAAGCGGTCTGCCAGGGAAAGTTTTTCCTGCAGGTTGTCGGCAGCCCTTACTTCATCGTCATGCTCACCGGAATGCAGCCCGGCACGTTCGCTGAATTTTTCCCGGACAAGGTGGCGCCGGTTGGAAGTGGCATAGATTACCACGTGGGGCGGCCGGTGCTCCAGTCCTCCCTCCAGCACCGCTTTCAGCGCGGTGAAATATTCCCCGTGCTCGGCAAAAGACAGGTCGTCCACAAAAAGAATAAATTTCTGCCTGTAGCCCTTCACTTCCCGCAAAATCAGCGGCAGGTCCGCCAAAGCAGTTTGCGGCACTTCTATCAGGCGCAGTCCCAGGTGCCCGTATTCATTCAGGAGAGCTTTTACCGTGGAAGATTTGCCCGTGCCCCGGTCGCCGTACAGCAGCAAGTTGTTGGCCGGCAACCCCTGCAAAAGCAGCTGCGTATTTTCCGCCACCACACGCCTTTGCTCTTCATAGCCCATCAGGTCGGCAAAACGGACCGGGTCCACGGTATCAATTCCCCGCAAAACGCCGCCCCGGCTGCTGTTTTCCCAGCGAAAGCCCAGGTAGCGGGCAAATTTGCCCGAGCCGTGCCGCCGGTAAAAGGCGGCAAGCTGCGGCAGGCAGTCCGGCCACTTGGTGCAGCCGGCAAAAGCCGCCGCCACCTCCACCGCCGCCGGGGGCAGGACGGAGGTGCCGCCCAAGCCGGTCCGCCATTCCGGCAGTGCCCGCAGGGCGGCCGCCGCAGTCGCGGGAAGAGCGGCATTACTTAAAACGAAAGCTTTCAGCGCACCGGCCGGCAGTTCCGCCAGCTGCTGCAGGGCGGCAAGGTCATGCAGCATCGCCTGTACGAGTATGTCACCGGCCTCACCTGCAGCCTGGGCACATGCCCGGCTGAAGGCAGTTTCCGTAAAAAGCAGGCTTTCCAGCAGGCAGTCGCTGAGGGCGGCCCGGCTGTTTCTCTGCAGCAGGGCAGCATAAAAACTGCTGTAGTGCTCAAGCCAGCGTTCAGGAGCAAATTTTTCTCCCGCCGTTTCCCGCAGGAGCGCGGCAAATCCCGCCAGTAACGGGTCGTCCAGCAGGGGGCGCAGCACGGTGAGGGCGGAAAGGGCAAGGCGGGCGGGCAAAATTTTCTCGGGCATTTCACATACTCCTTCCGGCAATCATGTATTGCAGGCTGCGGCTTTTAAAACAAATCTTTGGAGCCGCAGCCGTGAGTGAGCGGCAAGCTTTTGCTACTTTGTCAGGTGGCAGGTATCATTCAGTTTGACCAGGTGCCAGGTGGAGGCATAATAATCCAGCACTGTCACGGAAGCGGTGTGAATCTGCATCCCGCCTGCCGCAGCGGGCGGCATCTGCATGGCCAGCGTGACCGCCGTCCTGATGATGCCGCCGTGGGTCACCGCCACCGCCACTTCCTCCTCCGCCAACTCTCTTTTTATCCTTTCCAGGAAACGGGAAACACGCTCCGCCAGGGCTGCCGCCGGTTCCCCGCCCGGCGGGCAGGTCTGGACAGGGTCAAGGCACCATTTTTCAAACAGCTCCTGGTCTGCAGGTTCCATGTCTGCATAACGCAGCCCCTCCCAGCGGCCGAAGGACATTTCCCGCAGGTCCTCGCTGGTTTCCACCGGCAACCCGTAGCGTTCCGCCAGCGGGGCGGCAAATTCCCTGGCCCGCAGTAGCGGCGAGCTAAAAAGCCGGTGGGGCGTGCCGGCAAACTGCGTCGCCAGCTGCTGTGACTGCCAGCGTCCCAAATCGCTTAAATGCACGTCACTTGTTCCCTGCAGCCGGAACTCCCTGTTCCATTCAGTTTCCCCGTGTCTGACCAAAACCAGTCTCATTGTCTTCCTCCCAGATCATACGGTAAATATTCCGGAGAAAAGCTATTACTTTGCCAGTATTCAGATTATATTTCCCCGCCGGGGAAAAAGAGCATGTCCGGCACGGAAAACAGGTTTGCTTACCACAGCAACAGCGGAAGCAGCAGGAGAGTGGCCAGTTCGTGCAGCTCACAGGCCGCTCCCAGGATATCACCGGTTACGCCGCCAAAGTTCAGGTTAAAAAAGTAGCGCAACAGCAAAAAAAAGACAGCCAGGACAGCAGCCGGCAGGAAAACCCGGGTGCCGGCGGCGGCAAATGCCAGCACAAGAGCCAGCACTACGGCCAGGACCACCCGGCCGCCGCCGGTGTGCTCCAGAAAAACCCTGCCCAGGCCTGAGCCGTCACGGGCATACCTGCAAGTCCCCATGAGAACCACCATGGCCGTACGCCCGCAAACGGGGGCCAAAAAGAGCAGCACCCCGGCACGCGGAGATTCCGCCAGCCCGGCCACGGCCGCACTTTTCAGCAGCATGGCGAGGACGGCCGCCTGGACACCGAAAGCGCCCACGCGGCTGTCTTTCATGACAGTAAGCCGCTTTTCCAGATTGCCGCGCACGCCCAGGCCGTCGAAAGTATCCATGAGGCCGTCCAGGTGCAGGCCCGCGGACAGCAGTTCCCACAGCATCACCGTCAGCACGGCGGCTGCAAGCGCCGGCCACAGGCGCTGCGCCGCCGTGTAAAAGCCGTAGAGCACAAGTCCCAGCAGTGCGCCCACCGGCGGGTAATAGACCGTGGAAGCGGCCAAATCCGCCGCCGTTACTTCCCCGTCACTGCCAAAAGGCCAGACTGTAAGAAAGCGCAGGGCAAGAAAAAATCTTTTCATAGACGCCTGTCCTCCCCCGCCGGCTTGATACGGAGGGGGTAACCGGCCACGGCCAGCCAGACTGAGTCGGCCGCCCGTGCCACCAGCTGGTTTGCCCGTCCCGCCAGATCCCGGAAAACCCGGCCCATGGGCGTATCGGGCACCACTCCCCAGCCCACTTCGTTGGTTACCACGATGGTACGGTAAGGCTTTGTGCGTACCGTGGCACAGAAATCCTCCAGCTCCCTTTGGATCCGCTCTTCCAGCCGGTCCAGTTCCGCCTCCGGCATTCCTTCCCGGTATTCCGCGAGGAGTTTGTTGGTCAGCCACAGTGTGAGGCAGTCCAGAAGAACAGTAGCCGTTTCCCTGGGCACACGCTCAAGGGCGGCGCCAAGATGCATTGTTTCTTCCACCGTGGACCAGCTTTCAGGCCTGCGTGACTTGTGCATGGCCACGCGGTGCTCCATCTCCTCATCCAGTACCGCCGCCGTGGCTATATAACAGGCAGGGCCATCCCCGGCCAGAGCCAGTTCTTCCGCC
>DUUE01000157.1 GCA_012841735.1 Bacillota bacterium
AATCACTTTACCGCGAATATGACTGGCAGACCGGAACAATTAAGGATTGACAGGGAGGCCGGACCATGGTATATTTTAATACGTTAACACTTTAACGTATTAAAGAAGAGGGTGTCGGCATGAATGAAGTATTAAAACGTTTATTGACGCCGGAAGGCGTTCGGGACCTTCTGCCTGACCTTGCCGGGCAGAAAAGAAAATTGGAGGATTTGATTCAGGAAATTTTCAGCCGCTGGGGATACCGGGAGGTGTCCACACCGGCTTTTGAGTATAGTGTCAATTTTGACGCCGAAATGAAAGCGGACCTGGAGGAAAATCTCTTCCGTTTTCTCGATGAGCGGGGCAGGACACTTGTCCTGCGGCCCGATTTTACCCTGCCGCTGGCCCGGGTGGCGGCCATGCATCTGGGCAGGGAAGCAAAACCTTTGCGTCTCTGTTACGGCGGCAGTATTTTCCGCTATGCCGGCGGCCTGCAGGGCAAGCAGCGGGAACTGACACAGGCCGGGGTGGAACTGATGGGCACCGGAACCGCTGAAAGCGATGCGGAAATCATTGCCCTGGCGGCCGCGGTGCTGCTGGCGGCGGGCCTGGCAGATTTTACCCTCTGCCTGGGCCATGTGGGCTTTCTTGACAACCTGCTTTTGGCTTACGGTGTCACGCCGGAGGACGGGGAAAAGATTAAACATTATTTCAGCAAAAAAGATTTTGTCTCCCTGCGGGAGCTGGTGCAGTCGCTGCCGTTGGCCAGGGCGGCTGCCAAAGCCGTCCTGGCGGTGCCGGCACTGCGCGGCGGCGCCGGGGTACTGGAGACGGCACGGAAGCTGTTGCCGCCCGGCGCAGACACGGCTCCGCTGGAAACGCTGCAGAATATCTGGGCGATACTGGAAGATTACAGCGTCAGCCGCTTTGTGACGCTGGATCTGGGCATGGTGCGGATGTTGAATTATTATACCGGAATGGTCTTTGAGGGGTATACCGGCGGGCTTGGCTATCCCCTCTGCGGCGGCGGCCGTTATGACCAGTTGCTGGTTAATTTCGGGATCGATCTGCCTGCAGTGGGTTTTGCCGTCAGCGTAGATCACCTCCTGACGGTGCTGGAGCGGCGGAAGCTGTTGCCGGAACAGGAACGCCCGCTGTATCTGGCTTATGCTGCAGGCAGCCGGGAGGCGGCCCTGGCGGCGGCGCAGGCACTGCGCGACAGCGGGGCGGCCGTGGTGGTATCTGTCCGGGAGAACACGGCGGACGAGGCGGCACGGACTGCCCGGTCCCTGGGGGCGCCGCGCCTGCTGTATTACCACGGGGGCGGCTGGACGGAAATTGTCCCGGACAATGAAGGAGGCGGGGAAGATGCTGTTGGCAAATGACTGGCTTACCATCGCACTGGCCAAGGGACGGATCCTGGCACCCGCACTGGAACTGTTTACCGCGGCCGGTATTGACACCGGCCGGATACGGGAAGAATCACGCAAACTCATTTTTGCCCTGGAAGAGGAAAAATTGCGCTTCGTCCTGGCCAAACCCACAGATATTCCCACCTATGTGGAATACGGGGCGGCGGACCTGGGAGTGGTGGGCAAGGATGTGCTGCTGGAAGCGGAAAAAGAATTATATGAGCTTTTGGATCTGCGCCTGGGGCCTTGCCGCCTGTCGGTGGCCTGCCGGGCCGGGAGCAGGGGCTTCACCGGGGGTTATGTGGCCACCAAATACCCGCGCATAGCGGAACGCTACTTCCAGGGGCAGGGCAAGCAGTTTGAAGTGATTAAACTGCACGGCTCGGTTGAACTGGCACCGCTTCTGCAACTGGCCGATGTGATTGTGGATTTGGTTTCCACCGGCAAAACACTGGCGGAAAACAACCTGGTGGAAAGCGAGGTTATCGCCCACATAACGACGCGACTGGTGGCCAATCCCGGCAGTTACCAGGTGAAGGGAGAACGGGTGATGACGCTTGTGGAACGGCTCCGGGCCGTGCTGGAGCAGGAGGGGGTGGAGCCATGATCAGGGTCTACAACAATAAGGAAAGCTTTCTCACACAGCACAGGCGCCGCAGCCTGGCCGACCACCCCGGGGCACTGGCGTCTGTGCGGGAGATACTTGAGGCCGTGCGTGAGCGGGGCGATGCGGCCGTGCTGGCTTATACGGAGCGGTATGACGGGGCCATGCTCACGGCGCTTGCCGTCACAGATGCCGAATTGGCGGCGGCGGAAGACCTGGTGGAGCGGGAAGTGGCGGACGCCCTGCAGGAGGCGGCGGACAATATCCGTTCTTTTCATGCCCGGCAAGTGCGCAACTCCTGGCTGGAATACGGGGAAGACGGCAGCGTCCGGGGGCTGCGTATCATTCCCCTGGATGCGGTAGGCGCGTATGTGCCCGGCGGCTCGGCCGCCTACCCGTCGTCAGTGCTGATGACTGTCATCCCGGCCCGTGTGGCCGGTGTAAAAAAAGTGGTGCTGGCAACCCCGCCGCAGCCTGACGGGTCGGTGAATCCTTACACGCTGCTGGCGGCAAAAATCGCCGGGGCGGATGCCGTCTACAAATGCGGCGGTGCCCAGGCAGTTGCCGCCCTGGCGTACGGGACGGAAAGCATTCCTGCGGTGGACAAAATTGTGGGTCCGGGAAATCTGTATGTCACCCTGGCCAAACGGGAAGTGGCCGGCCTGGTGGGAATTGACATGACTGCCGGTCCGAGTGAAGTACTGGTGGTGGCGGATGAAACAGCCAGGGCGGATTTTGTGGCCTGCGACCTGCTTTCCCAGGCGGAACATGACCCGCTGGCGGCCGCCTGTTGTATTACCACTTCCGCAGCACTTACGGCGGCGCTGCCGGACGAACTGGAAAGGCAGTGTGCGGGCCTTGCGCGTCGTGAAATAGCGGCACAGTCCCTGGCGGCCAACGGCGCCGTGGTAAAAGTGGAGTCCCTGGACGAAGCGGTTGAGGTGGCCAACCTGCTGGCGCCGGAACACCTGGAGCTGCAGGTGACGGACCCCTGGGCGCTGCTTGCCGGCATCCGGCATGCAGGCGCAGTCTTTCTCGGGGCATACACACCGGAACCGGTGGGGGATTACTGGGCCGGTCCCAACCATGTGCTGCCCACGGCGGGGGCCGGGCGCTATGCCTCCGTGTTGGCGGTAGATGATTTTGTCAAACGCAGCAGTGTGCTGTATTACCCGCCGGCCGTCCTTTTGCGGCATGCGGTAAAAATTGAGGCGCTGGCCGCGGCGGAAGGGCTGACAGCCCACAGCCGGGCGGTTGCCGTCAGGAGGGAAGAACTTGAGCGGCAGAACAGGTAGTGTCAGCCGGAAAACGGCGGAAACAAGCGTGGAATTGCACCTGGCGGTGGACGGGGAAGGGCGGGCCCGCCTGGCGTGCGGGGTGCCTTTTTTGGAGCATATGCTGACGCTTTTTTGCCGGCACGGTTTTTTTGACCTCAGCCTCACGGCGGAAGGGGACCTCCCCGTCGATGCCCACCATGTGGTGGAAGATACCGGCCTGGTGCTGGGGGAGGCCTTCAGCAAGGCACTGGGTGACAAAGCCGGCATCAGGCGCTACGGCTCCGCCCTGCTGCCCATGGATGATGCCTTGGTGATGGTGGCTGTGGATTTCTCCGGCCGGCCTTACCTGGCATATGACCTGCCGTTGCCGGCTACGCGCCTGGGAACTTTTGAAACGGAACTGGTGGAGGAGTTTTTGCGTGCTTTCGTCAACAGGGCGGGCTGCACACTGCATGTGCGGTTGCTCGCAGGGCGCAATACCCACCATATTATCGAGGCTTTGTTCAAAGGGCTGGGGCGGGCGCTGGATGCAGCCACTGCCATTGATCCCAGGGTGAAGGGCATCCCCTCAACTAAAGGATTATTATAGCAAAACCTAGCGGATTGGCAGGATTAGTATCCTGCTTGTGGAATATACTAAGGGGACGGAGGCACGGCGGAAAAATGATTGTCATCATAGATTACGGCAGCGGCAACCTGCGCAGTGTGCAAAACGGTTTTGCCCGGGCAGGTTACAACACCGTTATATCCGGCAATCCCCGTGACCTGGAGGCGGCCGGCGGCCTTGTCCTGCCCGGAGTGGGCGCTTTCGGGCAGTGCATGGACAGCCTGCGCCGCAGCGGACTGGACAGGGTACTTGTGGCGCAGGCAGAAAAAGGCGTTCCGCTTTTGGGTATTTGTGTCGGCATGCAGCTTATGTTTGAGCACGGTACGGAACTGGGAGAGCACCGCGGCCTGGGGCTCTTGGCAGGTTCCGTGGTCAGATTTGACGGCGGCCTGAAAGTGCCCCATGTGGGCTGGAATCGGGTGGAATGCCTGCGGCGTCACCCGCTGTTTGAGGGTATTGCAGACGGTACTTACTTTTATTTTGTTCACTCTTATTACGCCTGTCCCCGGGACAGGCGGGCCGTGCTGGCAGTAGCGTCCTACGGGGCGGTTTTCCCGGCGGTGGTGCACAGGGATAATATCTTCGGCATCCAGTTTCACCCGGAAAAAAGCGGCCGCCCGGGGCTTCAGGTTTTGCGCAATTACGGGAGGCTGGTGGAATGCTGATCATTCCGGCTGTTGATATCCGGGGCGGGCGCTGTGTGCGCCTGGTCCGTGGCGAGAAAGAAAGGGAAATTGTTTATGCAGACGACCCGGTAGCCGTGGCACGCGGGTTTGCCGCGGCAGGGGCGG
>DUUE01000054.1 GCA_012841735.1 Bacillota bacterium
CAGGAACTGCACATGTCCGCTTTGTCGCCGGCTACCAGGCAGAATGTGCCCTCCTGTTTCCAGCAGGCTTTCGCTTCATTGACCATGACAGAGCTGTTCTTGCGTGCCCCGCCACTGCAATTTTTTTGATACCAGCACGGGTACATGGAAATGATATGTTTCACCCCGGCCAGGTTGAGCCCCTTGTCATCCAGCAGGTGCTTGATAAAAGCCAGCCGTTTTAAATCATAATTCGAATACTTGCGGTGGTAAGATTTCCTGTCCGGTCGGATCAAACCGTGACGTTCCCATACCCGCAGCGTTTCCGGATGTTCCTGCAGCAGCCGGGCAACGGTACCAATCGTATAAACGCCTTGATCATCCGAAAACACAGGATCACCACCTTTAGACATTGGAGGAAACCAATGCAGCTTTTCACTGTTATTATACTGCGATTCCACCAAAACTTCAAATTTTTTATTGAGGTTTTTGGCAAGAAAATGCAGGACGACAGGCGCCCTGCGTGTAAAAGCGCTGTTTTTATTTTGCCGGGATACTTTTATAGCCGGCCGCCAGCCCTACGCGGGCCATGCGGAAGGGGGATTCCACTTTGTTCACTGTCACCGGAAAATGCACCGTTCCTTTGGGAATGACAACCACAGTCGCCCGGTCAAATGTATGCTGTTCGTGCTCTTCACCAAGTTCTATGGTGATTTCCGCCCCCAGGCAGGTCATGTCAGTTGTTTTATGGCCGAAAAAGATCATTATTTCATCATAGGGGTGGCTGTGGGGACCTTCCTGCCACCTGCCGGCAGCTTTGTAAAGGCCCATCTGGAAATTCAGTTCATATCCGTCCAGGGCGTCTTCCCCGCTGATGGCAATGAGTTGGTCGGCATCGGCGCCTCCCGGGCCGGGGACCACTTTAAATTCTTTGAAAAGATGGGCATATTTTGTCCCGTCCGTTTCGCCTTTTTTCTCTGTTGCCTTTTCCCCGCCATATTTGGCGGCCATGGCCAAATGCAGGTGGCCAAAAGGTTTTTCCGCTCTTTCCGTTATCAGCGGGCAGTGCGGCATGTTTTCCGGTGCAATAACAATGGAAGGCCTGGTAATCCTGCTGACTTCCCATTCCTCGCCCATGGCCAGCGAGAGCTCCGCACCGAGATAATTCATGTCCTCAGGGTCATAGCCGAAAAAAAGCAGATACTCGGTAAAAGGATGCATATGAGCACCGCGGTTCGGCGCCCAGTCGCCCGGGTGTTCATAAACACCAAGAATAAAATTCATGTCAAGGCCGCACAGTTTGTCTCCCGTCATAAATGTCAAGACGGTGGCATTGGCCCGTGCACCCGTAAAATTGCCCTGGAAAGCCAGCGGTTTTACCAGTTCGGCATACTTTTTCTCCGTCACTGAAACATCTCTCCTTTGACTGTCATTTCCGGCAGGTCGGCTGTTTTGGCGTATTTATGCCTTTTTTGCCAGGCGGACTCCCAGTTCGTATGCTTTCTGCAGATCCTGGGGGAAGATTTCCCGGTGCCTTTTTTGCCGGGCTTCCACGTCGAACATATCTGAATCTACCAGCGAGTAATCCTCAAACTGAAGTGTTTCATAGCTGCAGAGCGTTTCCGGCTCTTCGGCGGAAAGAAATCTCATGAGCTGTTCATTCTGTTTGAAATAATTATCATAGCCCACACGGCCGATAAAGGCTTCAGGGCAGTTCATGGTATACACCCAGGCCGTGCGCAGGGGCTTGGGTACGGTTGTGCGGCGTTCTCTGGTGTAGCGCAGGTACTGGAAGAGCAGGCGTTCAAGGAAAGAACGCATTTCCCCCGTCACACAGCCGAAATAGATGGGGGAACCGAGTACCAGCGCATCGGCGGCGGCAACCCGCTCCAGCACAGGGGTCAAATCATCACGCATGGCACAGCGGCCATAACTTTTACCGCCGATGATTTTGCAGGAAAAACAGCTGGTGCAGCCTTTAAAGTTTAAATCATACAGGTGGACCAGTTCCGTCTCCGCCCCTTGTGATTCGCTGCCTGCCAGCACACTTTGCAGCATGCGGGCGGTATTCCATTTCTTCCTCGGGCTGCCGTTTACGGCAATCACTTTCATCACACACACCTCCGCAAGAATCATTCTTACCTACCACCATATTTTTCTACCCAGCCTGCCCGATTCCTGCCTGCCGGGTATTACACTGCTTCATGCAGCTCGCCGCCGGCAAACTGGCTGTGATAAATATCGGCATAAAAACCGTCCTTGGCCAGCAGTTCGGCATGGGTACCTTTTTCCACCACATCGCCGTTATGCAGCACCAGGATCAGGTCGGCGTCACGGATGGTGGAAAGGCGGTGGGCAATAACAAAACTGGTGCGCCCCTTCATCAGTTCCTGCATGGCGCGCTGGATCAGGATTTCCGTCCTGGTATCCACGCTGCTGGTGGCTTCATCCAGGATGAGAATGGCGGGATCGGCCAGGATGGCACGGGCAATGGTCAGGAGCTGTTTTTGCCCGGCGGAAATGTTTGTAGCCTCTTCATTAAGGACAGTATTGTAACCCTCCGGCAGTGTACGGATAAAATGGTCAATCTGGGCGGCACGGGCTGCCCGGCAGATTTCTGCCTCGCTCGCATCCAACCTGCCGTAGGCAATATTGTCGCGGATAGTGCCCTTAAACAGCCAGGTTTCCTGCAGCACCATGCCGAAAATGCTGCGCAAAGCACCCCTTTTAATATCACGGATATCAAGGCCGTCTATGAGAATACGGCCGCCGCTGATTTCATAGAAGCGCATCAACAGGTTGACAAGCGTCGTTTTGCCTGCTCCCGTGGGTCCCACAATGGCAACTGTCTGGCCTGACTGCACATTAATATTCAGATCATGCATCAGCAGCGCTTTTTCGTCGTAGCCAAACTGTACGTTTTCAAAACGCACATTCCCCGCCGGGGAAAAAGCGGCCAGTGCTTCATTGCTGTCCGGTATTTCCTCCGCTTCATCAAGCAGTTCAAAAACACGTTCCGCAGCCGCAATGGTGGACTGAAAGATATTGGCAATATTGGCCGCCTGCATAATGGGCTGGTTAAACTGGCGTGAATACTGGAAAAAAGCCTGCACGTTGCCGATCTGCATCTGCCCGCGGGTGACAAAAATGGCACCCACCACCGCCATCAGGATATAGCCCACATTGTGGACCAGGTTCAGCAGGGGCATGATAATACCCGAAACAAACTGAGCTTTCCAGCCGGCTTCGTATAAACGTTCATTGACAGACTTAAATGCGGCAATGGATTTTGCTTCATGGTTAAAAGCCTTGACTATCAGGTGGCCGCCGAACATTTCTTCAATATGAGCATTTAACAATCCCAGTTCCCGCTGCTGGGCGGCAAATTGCTTCTGGGAATACCGGGTGACCATCCGTGTAACGATAAAGGACAGCGGCAGTGTTACCAACACAATTAAAGTCAGCCAGCCGCTGATGGTCAGCATCAACACCAGCACACCGGTCAGAGTGACAATTGCTTCAAATATCTGGGCCAGGCTTTGCTGCAATGTGCCGCCGATAGTTTCAATATCATTGGCCACACGGCTCATAATATCCCCGTGTGGATTGGCATCATAATATTTGAGCGGCAGGCGGACAAGTTTGGCGCTGACATCACGGCGCAGGTGGAAGATTGTTTTTTGCGAAATGCCCGCCATGACATAATGTTCAAAGTAACGGCAGAGTGCACCGCCGGCATAAAGCACAAGCAAAAGGCGCAGGATCTGCCCGATGCGGGCAAAGTCAATGGCGGCTCCGGGTATCCCGGCCGCCTTGGCCTGCATACCGGCAAAAATAATGGTGGTTGCCTGGCCTAGTATTTTGGGGCTGACAACATTGAAAGCAACGCCGGTAACAGCCAAAATGAGAACAAAAGCAAGTGCCAGGCTGTGCGGCTTCAGGTAAACAGCCAGCCTGCGCGCAGTCTTGCGGAAATTTTTCGGTTTTTCCGCCGGCATCATCATACCAAAGCGCCTGCCGCCCCCGTGAGGCGGCGGAGGAAAACCGCGGGGGCGTCCCGTTACAGGGGGCTGAATGCTGCGCTGTCCGGAGTTGCTCATGCTATTTCCTCCTCTGAAAGCTGTGATAAAACAATTTCCCGGTAAACATCATTGTGCTGCAGGAGCTCCTTGTGGGTGCCGATACCCGCCACTTTTCCGTCCTCCAGCACAACTATCCGGTCGGCATCCATCACTGTGCTGACGCGTTGCGCCACAATAATGACGGTTGCATCGGCAGTCTCTTTTTTCAGCACGGCCCGCAGCCTGGCGTCTGTTTTAAAATCCAGGGCGGAAAAACTGTCGTCAAAGACATAAATCTCCGGCCTACGGACAATGGCACGGGCAATGGAAAGGCGCTGTTTCTGTCCGCCGGAAACATTCATGCCGCCTTGGAGAATTTCCGCCTCAAATCCTCCCGGCATTTCCTCGATAAATCCTGTGGCCTGGGCAATGTCGGTGGCATGGCGGATTTCTTCCTCTGTGGCGTCTTCCTTGCCAAAACGAATATTGCTTGCCACAGTGCCGGAAAAGAGGACGGACCTCTGGGGAACATAGCCGATTTTCGCCCGCAGTTCAGCCTGCGTCAGCTCACGAATATCCACGCCGTCAACCAGGATGCTGCCGCTCTCTACATCATAAAAGCGCAGCAGCAGGCTGGAAACGGTGGATTTGCCGGAACCGGTGCCGCCGATGATGGCCGTCGTCTCTCCCGGGCCTGCCTGAAAAGAAACATTACAGACGGCAGGGCGTTCCGCACC
>DUUE01000364.1 GCA_012841735.1 Bacillota bacterium
GACATTGCCCTGGCAGTTGATGTTCAGTTTTTTCCGGACCGGCCCGTTAATGATTACCAGCGGCGCCACGCCTTTGGTGGTGCTGGAAGGCCAGACCAGGTTGAATTCAGGTGCGAGGACGGCTTCCATCAGGGCCAGAAGCACAGGCATATACTCCGGCAGGCAGCCGGCCATCACGGCATTAATGGCCAGCGTTTCCACGGTCAGGGGAACATTGCGCGGCGGCACTTTCCCCAGCACCTCTCCGGCCGGTCTCCCCCCGGCCTCCACCATGGCATCCACCGCTTCCCGGTAAGGGGGAATAACAGGCAGCCCGTCGGTATGCCCTTCATTCATGTAGCGATTGACAAGTTCCACATACTCGGCAATGGTTGCTTTCTGCATCCTCTTACCCCCTCGCTCCGCGGAGCAATTCTACTGCCTGCGCAAAAGCAAGCTCTGCGCGCCCGGCCAGTTCTTCTTCCGTCAGGCTGCCGATTGGGTGGGGGACAATAATAAAGGGGAAATCAGCCATCCCGCGCATCTCCGCAATGGCTTTGCCTGTCCTTTCAAACTGGTCGGTGCAGATAACGGCAGCCGGTACGCCTCTTTTTTCAATTTCAATACCATCGTGCACACTGCACGAACTGCAGGAGCCTCAGTCACCGGTCCCTACCAGGACAAAATCAACACCGGTAACGGCTTCATCCAGTTCAGCAGTCTTGGCCGGGGCGCTCCCGACTTTTTTCCGTACTTTTTGGGCCACTGTGACGCCAAACTGCCGGGCAAATTTTTCGCCCACCATGCTAAGGAGAAGGTCAGAATTTTGCTTGCCGTTGTCCAGAATACTGCAAGTCAAACCGGTAAAATCCGTGATGCGTGCAGCCGGCTTTAACTGTTCGACAGCCGGTTGGCCGCCGGTTGGATCAAAAAATTCAAGCGCCACTGCAATCAACCTTTCTTGTGTTATTTCAACCCGCGGGAACCGCAGTTACCGTCTTTTAAAGACCATTTCACTCCTGCCTTTTTCAAATGCTTCAACGTTGCCGGGGAAAATTAATGAACCTCCGTCCACCGCAATATAGCCCCCGGTAATATGTTCAGCTTCCCTGCTGGCCAGGAAAGCCACCGCTTCACCAATATCCCTGGGAGTGGCCATGCGGCCAAGCAGTCCGCCTTTCCCCAGGTCTTTATGCTTTTCCGGCGGATAAGCGGCATAGAGCTTCGGTGTCAGCGTCCCGCCGGGCAGGACACAGTTGACGGTGATTTTGTTTTCTCCTTCTTCCGCCGCCAGGTGGCGGGTAAGGCCCAAAAGACCGGACTTGGCGGATGTCACATGGGCACCCGTTACAAAATTGACCCGCAGGCCGCCGACGGAACCAATGCTGATAATCCGCCCGAACTTCTGCTTGCGCATCTGCGGGACAACGGCCCGGCACATTTTAAAAGTTCCCGTCAGGTCAACTCCCAGTGTGTTCAGCCATTCCTCGTCAGGCATATTTTCAATCAGGCTTCTGCCGCCGATGCCCACATTGTTGACCAGGATGTCCAGGCGCCCGAAATGCGCCACCGTTTTCTCCACCATGGCCCGGGTATCTTCCGTATTGGTGATATTCCCGATGACGGCGATAGCCTCGCCGCCCTTCTCCCTGATCTGTTCCACAGTGGGAGCGGCCAGTTCCTCGCTTAAATCATTAACGGCCACTTTGGCGCCGTAATCGGCCAGACACAAAGCAATACCCGTCCCGATGCCGCCGCCGCCGGAACCTGTGACCAACGCCACCATGCCGGCCAGTCTGTTCTTCATCATACCACCTGCCTTCCTATTTTTTGTACGCAGCCCACATGGCATTGCGCCGTTCGGGTCCGCCTGCCAGGCAGTGCAGGCCGCCGTCAATGGGAATAGCCGTGCCTGTAATCTGCCCGGCCGCAGGGCTGGCAAGGAAAACGGCAAGCATGCCCACTTCTTCCGGGTCTGCACCCCGCTTGGTGGGGGCGGACGCACCCATGCGCCTGATGCCTTCCTCATCCAGGCGTTCAACGACGCGCGGATTTAAAACAAAGGCCGGCAAAATGGCATTGGACGTAATCCCGTAACGTGCCGCTTCCACCGTCAGATGCCGTGTCAGCCCCAGAAGCGCTTCCTTCATGGCAGTATACTGGGCGGCGCCGTTCATGCTGACACGTATGGCCGCCAGGGAGGAAATGTTGATAATCCTGCCATAACCTTGTTGGCGCATGTGCGGTATTACCGCCCGGGACAGGAAGAAGGGGCCGTTCAGATTTGTCGCCATGGAAGCTTCCCAGTCTTCATCGGTCAGGTCGACAAGATACTTTCTCGGGCCCGGGTTAAAAGCATTGTTTACCAAAATATCAATCCGGCCGAAATGGTCCACCACTTGCTCAATCATGGCGTTGACACGGGCCGAATCTCCCACATCGCCGGGTACGGCCAGCGCTTTGACACCCATTTCTTCAAGTTGTCTGACCGTGGCCAGGGCAGCCTCCTCTGTCAGGTCGTTGACAGCAACACTTGCTCCTGCTCTGCCCAGGCAGCGGCAAATTGCCGCACCCATACCGCCTTTGGGCCCGTTCCCGCCTCCCGAGACAAAGGCCACCATTCCGTCCAGGCGG
Organism: Bacillota bacterium; assembly: GCA_012841735.1. GTDB lineage: Bacteria > Bacillota > Dethiobacteria > Dethiobacterales > Dethiobacteraceae > DUUE01. Next base: position 2,614 of record DUUE01000364.1, read on the forward strand.
AAAGTCAGCTTGCTGTTCAGTTCCAATCCCTCCCTCTCTTTTTATCGTTTCCGTCAATAATAACTATCGGTTATCTTCTTGATCCATGGACCTCAATATTAATGCCGTTGAGATTCTTCACATCCGCCGACGCCAAAAAGAGGATAATGCGGGCAATTTCTTCCGGTGTGGACAGCTTGCTTACATCGAACGTACGCTGGGCGCCTTCCCGCTTATGCCTTTCCATCACAGCCTGCAGGCGCTCAGTATATACGCCGCCCGGGCTGATACTGTTCACCTGGATACCATGGGGAGCCATTTCCTGCGCCAGTGCCTTGGTAAAACCGATGAGGCCGGCCTTGGCCGCCGAATAATCCACCGCATTCGGGGCCCCGCTTACTCCCGCCATGGAAGACATGTTGATGATCTTGCCGCTGCCCCGTTCCAGCATGTGGTTGATAACCGCCCTGGTGCAGTTCCGGGCGCCGTTTAAATTGACATCAAGAATACGGTCCCATTCTTCCCTGGTTGATTCGGCAAAGGGACCCAGCCGCTCCCGGATAAAACGCCCCTGGGATCCGCCCGCCACATTCACCAGGATGTCCACCCGTCCGAACTGCTCCAGGGCGGCTTGTACCATTTTTTGTGCGTCTTCTTCCTTGGTCATGTCCGCCTGCACCGTGGCCGCCCTGCCACCGTTCCCGCGGATCTCTTCCTCCACCTTCCGGGCTCCTTCCGGGTCAATGTCAGCCAGCATCACGGCGGCGCCTTCACTTGCCAGCAGCCTGGCGGCCGCCTTGCCAATTCCGCTGCCGGAACCGACAATAATAGCTACTTTACCTTCCAACAGCACAATATACACCCCTTTCCTGTTCCTTACAAAACTGCTCCTTACTTACGTTTTATCAAATTTAGACCGGTGCTACAATTGTTCTTTATAATACTACATATAGAAAAAAGCAAACCAGCCCAGCCGCCAGGCCGCTTTTCAGAGTTCATTTACATTGATTTCCCCGTGCTCAAGCATGACTGTTAAAATGTTTTTGCCCGTTCCCCAGTGCACTGTGCCTTGATAACTTATGTCCTGACCGGCACGGGTATTTTTTCTTTCCTCGGTCTGCCAGTCCGCACTGCCGCCCAGCTGGTGCAAATTACCGACATGAGCGATAATGGTTAAATCGGCCGCTGCGTCGACTGTGATGTCAATCCGTCCGCTGCCTTTAATCAGCCAGTTTTGCCCCACTGCCCGGCTGTCAAGATCAAGATCGATGTAATTGCCGCAACTGGTTATTTCCACGGCCGTGTGAGCAGGCAAGAGCAGTGTATGACTGATTTCCCTGATATGCGGGGCGAAACTTCCCGGGTATGCGGCTGCAGGATACCTGACAAATAAAGTGTCACCTTCACGCTGCATCACTACCCGGTTCTGCGCCAGCAAAGCCGCGGCTTCCTCCCTGTCTGCAGCAGTGACGACAGCCTGCCCGAAACTGGTCACTTCCAGAGTGCTGCTCCTTTTGATTTCCAGGCTGCCCCGGGGCGCTGACACCACAATGTTTTTGATGCCCCCGTCGGCCGCCGTTTTGTATGGCGGCACATCCACGGCCATGTTGCTGCTGGCCGCGGCCCGGCAAATTTTATCAAGCATGCCGGTGGCGGTAAGACCGTAGAGACCGATACTGCAGAAGATCATGACGGCGATAAAAAAGATGCTGAAGAAATCGTATTTTATTGTTGGTTCCGGCTCTTTCGCCGTATAAAGATAGACGAGTATTTCTCCGCCTATCAGCACAAGCAAAAGCGGCCACCAGGCAAGCAGTGCGCTGAGAATGGCTGCCTGCCTGAACCGGGCGACAAGCAGTACAATGCCCAGCACAATTAACAAAATCCCCAGGGACAGTGTCCCTACTCTCCATCTGCGCATTTGTCCGTCACCTCCCCGTTCCTGTGGGAACCGGGGCCTGTAAGGATCCTGATTCCCCCTGCAATCAGGAGTAAAGCAACAATCCCTGTCTGCAGGTAATTTCTTATTTCATACGGTATCAGCGGGGAAATAATCCTGTCGAAGATCAGCAGCAGCCCCAGGCCGACAAGTACATACCCCAGGAGTTTGGAGCTGCTCCAGCTCTTTTTGTTTTGCAGCCACAAAGCAAACAGTGAAAAGGCGGCCTCCTCTCCCGGCTGCTGCGCCACTTTGTGCAGGGCATCAAACATGCTGTAAAACCAGATTACCGGGATCACGAACATAAAAAACCCGATGCGCAGCCAGTCTATCAGAAACAGGCAGAAGAAAAACACTGTCATCAGTTCCAGTCCCAGCTTCTGATAACCCAAATACATATGCCCGGCTCCCGGAACAATGGAGAGGATGCAGGTCAGTATTTTCCTGTTTTGCACATCCATTTTAATACCGTCAGGATTTCCGCCCTGTTCCGGGTGATAGCCGGCCGGTTCCTGCTCCCGGCCGCTGTTGATCCTTTCCGCCAGAGTCATGCTGTCTACCAGGGCGACAAACCACAGGACCGGCAGGCCCAAAAGCACAACAAAAAGCTCGGCACCATAAAGGATGGCGGAAAGCCCCACCGTCACAATAACAAGTGCCGCCGCAGCCCCCAGGAAGATATATCCCCTGTGGAAAAAGCCCAGGTAAAGATGGCTTAACCCCGGTATAAACGAGAGGATAAAGACGGTAAATTTGCTTTTTCTTTTCACTCTCTTACCTCCTCATCTGGTGTTATTGCCTCCAGCAGGTGCAAAGTGTTATCCAGCAACCTATCCGACCAGCCGAAGCGGGAAACACCGGGTTGGCGTGTTGCGGCAAAAGCCGGCCGGCCTGTTTTCAGCTCCGGTATGGCTTCTGCCAGGTAACCGAAGATGCCGGCAGAGGTAAAGCAAAGTGTCAGGCAGGCCGCAACTGCATAGTAAAAAAGCATGCGTTTTTTTGTCCTTTCTGTTTTCTTTTTCCTGGCATAAGTATCTATTTTTTGCATTACCTGTGCGGTAAACTGCGGGCTGAGCTCACCGCCGGCCCGGTGTTCATGCGCCGGGGAAATAAAAGACAAATACATTTTTAGGCAGGCATCACAGACCAGCAGGTGTTCTTCCATTTTTTTGTCTTCCTTTGCTGCTGTCCGCCCCCCTGCAAAAGATTCCCATTCCTGCCGGGTGTAATGTGTCATCCCTGCTCCTCCTTCCACCATGCCTGTAATTTTTTCCGTGCCCGGTAGAGCCTTGTTTCCACGGTTTTTACCGCTACGCCCTCTTCTCCGGCTATCTCCTGATAGCTTTTCCCGGCAAAATAATATTGACTGATTACTCTTTGATAACTTGCCGGCAGCCTGCGGCACAGATCCTTTACTTTCTCCGCCTCCTCCTGCCGGATGAGCTTCTCTTCGATGCCGCCGTGTCCGCCCTGTAGCTTCAGGCGTTCCCTGTCCGCCAGCCGGCGCTCCCGTTCCTGTATTCTCTGCTGTTTTCGCTTCCAGTCAATGGCCTTGCGGGCGGCAATTCTGCCCAGCCACGTCCTGAAGCCTTCAAACCGGTAACGGGGCAAAGAGATGTACATTTGCAGGAAGACCTCCTGGGCTAGATTTTCCGCAGTAAAACTGTCGCCTGTAAGATTAAGTATGATGGCAAAAACGTAGGCCTGATATTTTTGCACCAATTTCTCACAGGCAGTTTTGTCTCCGGAAACTGCACGCTTCACGAGCAAATCGTCGGAGTTCATCTCTTCCCCCCTTTTCCGGCCCTTCCTTTTATATAGACGCGGGAGAAAAACTTATCCCTTCACTTTTCCCAAAATATTTTGGCCTGCACTTTGTGTGCCGCATTGTTGTTTTCTATGTGCTTCTCCACCCTTATTGATATTCCCTATTTGGTGCGTGAAATAATGTACAGGTATAATTATCACGGGCACACTACCCAACTTAAGGGAGGGATGTTCATATGGACCGCAAAAAAATTCTTCTCAGCGGTTTACTGGTGGGATTTTTGGGTGTTTTGCTCGTTCGTTTCGGCAATCCGGCCAACATGGGAGTCTGTATCGCCTGTTTTCTCCGTGACATCTCCGGCGGGCTCGGCCTGCACAGGGCGGCACCGGTACAATACATACGGCCGGAAATCAGCGGCTTTATTCTTGGCGCTTTTCTGATCGCAGTCTTCACAGGGGAATTCCGTGCCCGCGGCGGCTCTTCGCCGCTTGTGCGCTTTCTGATCGGTATGGCGGTGATGATTGGCGCCTTAACCTTTTTGGGCTGCCCGCTGCGCATGGTGCTGCGCCTGGCCGCCGGTGACCTGAATGCATTGGTAGGCCTTGCCGGCTTTGTCTTTGGTATTTTTATCGGTGTCCAGTTTCTGAAAAAAGGTTTCTCCCTGGGGAGGAGCCACAGGCTGCCCATGGCAAACGGGCTTGCCATGCCGGTACTCGCTTTGGTATTATTAGTTTTAGTGGCGGCAGCTCCTGCTTTTATTTTCTTCAGTGAAAGCGGCCCGGCCGCCTCAAAAGCGCCGCTTCTTCTTTCGCTGGCTGCCGGCCTGCTTATCGGTTGGGCCGTCCAGCGGACACGTTTATGCCAGATTGGCTGTTTCCGCGATCTGCTTTTAATTAAAGACCCGCACCTGCTTTACGGCACCATCGGCATCTTTGGCGCCGCCTTGATTATGAACCTGGTTTTTGGCTACTTTAAACTTGGTTTTGCGGACCAGCCCGTTGCCCACAGCGACGGCCTCTGGAATTTTATCGGCCTGGCCGTAGTGGGTCTGGGCGCAACACTTCTGGGCGGCTGCCCGCTGCGCCAGCTTGTCCTCTCCGGTGAAGGCGACACCGATGCGGCCATGACAGTGCTGGGCCTGATAGCGGGCGCGGCCTTTTCCCATAATTTCGGCCTGGCCGCCAGCGCAGCAGGCGTCACCCCGGCCGGACAAATTGGTGTCATCATTGCCGCCGCTTTTCTGCTTGTTGTCGGCTTTGCTTTTACCAAAAGCGAGATTAAAGTCAGGCAGAAAGGGGGCGTAACACATGAGCACACTGCCTGAAGTGGATGTGCGCGGCCTGTCCTGTCCCGAACCGGTTATCAGGGTAAAACAGGCAATTGAAGCCAATCCCGGCGGGCCGCTGACGGTTTTCAGCGACAGCTTTGTTGCCGCCGAAAACATCCGCCGCCTCGCCGCCTCCCTGGGTTATAACTGTGAAACAGCAGAAAATGACGCTGACTTTGTGCTGACCATTACTAAGAAGGTGTAAAATTGGCCACTTATTATGTTGCATCTTTCCATTCGATTTCACAGGCGCTTCGTTTTGAAAAGCTGCTGCAAACAAAAGCAATCGGGGTCAAAATGATTCCTGTTCCCCGCCTGATCTCTTCCTCTTGCGGGATTGCGGCCCGTTTTGAGGAAGCGGACTACCCGGCGGTAGCTTCGCTGCTGGCAGCGGGAGACGGAGACGCTTATGAAGTCTACCTCTTTACTTCCGAGGGGAAAAATGCACAGGCCGAACGCGTGTGGAAAGCGAACAGTTAAAACAAAAGAGGTGCCGCTTTTGCTGCCGGCACCTCTTCTCTTTTCCCCCGCCCCTCTTTCTTTTTGTCCGGGCCAACTTTCTTTTTTTCAGGGCCAATTTTTTACCCGCCCGGCAACCTGTACGGTGACATGATGCCGCCGTGCCCCTTGCCATGCGGATAATTCCTGCGGCCGCTTCTGCCAAACCGTTATGCAACAGACAACATGACGGGCCTGATAATAATTGCTTAAACAATCATTTTAAGATATAATCAAGGTGAAATGCTACTTATTTCCTTTCCAGGGAGTCTTTAAGCATGTTCAAAAGAAAGATATTAATCATTGACGATACCGAGTTTATGACCAAACTGATCTCCAATATCCTGACAGACGCGGGCTATGATGTGGTGGTTGCCACGGACGGCTACCAGGGGCTGCAAAAAGTGAAATCGGAAAAGCCCGACCTTGTCATACTTGATGTGGTTATGCCCGGAATCAACGGTTTTGAGGTATGCAGGATCTTGAGGGAGGACGACAGCAACAATTTAATGCCCATTATTATGCTTACCGCCCAGGAGAATGAAGACGACAAGCTGACCGGGCTGGAACTCGGGGCGGATGATTATATAACAAAACCTTTTAACAGCAGGGAGCTGGTCAGCAGGGTCCGCAACACTTTAAAACGCATAGACAGAAACAGGTGGGCCAACCCGCTGACGGGACTGCGGGGGAATATTGAAATTCAGCTGGAAATTAACCAGAGAATCGCCAAGAAGCAGCTTTTTGCCGTTATTTATGCCGATATTGACAATTTTAAGTCCTACAACGATTTATACGGTTATGCCAGGGGAGACAGGGCCATCAAAATGACTGCAGACATAGTAACGGACAATGTCAGGAGTTTTGGCAATGCGGATGATTTTATCGGTCATATCGGCGGCGATGATTTTCTGGTTGTCTCCACTCCCGGGAAAGCGGAAGCAATCTCCAGGGGCATAATTTATGACTTTGATACCAAAACAAAAGAACTTTATGCCCCGGAAGATGTA